>NZ_JALPRH010000004.1:0-239413 GCF_030464795.1 Paraburkholderia sp. SECH2 | reverse complement strand
CAAAGGTCAAAGGTCAAAGGTCAAAGGTCAAAGGTCAAAGGTCAAAGGTCAAAGGTCAAAGGTGTTCAATTTTTAGCGATGTTCACGTTCCGTATACATTCTGATTTTCTGAACGCCCATGGGTTGCTTCGCCGGGCGTTCAATTTTGCAGGCTGTTCACGTTACGTATACACTCATAAAAATTGAACAAGGGTGGACCATGCCACGCAAATCCCCGCCGCCGTTCGTGCCCGACCCGACGGTTCAAGCCGCCGCCGCAGCGTTTTCCGCTGCGACAGGCGTGTCCACCCGAATCCTCCGGCCGCCGCATCGCGCTCACTATGCAGCGAAGATACAGTTCCAGGCATCGCCGGACAGGACCTGGTCGCGACCGGTGCTGCTGATGGACAACGTCGACCGCTTCGCCACGCTGGCTGCGCTCAAATCCACAGCCGATATCCATGCCGACGATCCGTTCGTGCTCGTCGCGCCCTACCTGTCGCCCAATCTGCTTCGACATTGCCGGGAGTTAGGCCTTGATGCGCTGGATATGTCCGGTAACGCCGTCATGCAAAGCGACGGCAACCTGATCATGATCTCCGGTGAGAAGCGCACCAGCATGGCAAGCCGTATCAAAGACCGCGCCTGGACCACCAAAGGGATGAAGGTGGTACTGGCCCTGCTTTGCGACCCATTGCTCATCAATGCGGGCCAACGCCCCATCGCACAGCGGGCGGGTGTCAGTCTCGGCACCGCACAGTCGACGTTTCGAGACCTCCTCGAGCGAGGCGACATCGTCCAACGCAAAGATAGTTACGTCTTTGCAGACGCCGCTCGACTGCTCGACGAATGGGCCGCACTGTACCCTTCCCGCCTTCGCAACCAGTTGCTGGTCAACCGCTACCGCGCCGAAGATCCGGCATGGTGGCGCAGCATCGATCCGAGCAGTGAGCAATGCCAGTTCGGCGGTGAAGTGGCCGCGGCGCTCCTCACCGGCTATCTCAAGCCGGCGACCGTGACGCTTTATTGTGAACAGGCAATACCGCGTAAATGGCTGATCGACGCCCGCCTGCGCCTCGATCCGGACGGCGAGGTGGAAGTCCTGAACATGCCGATCCCGCTTGCCAGGACGCCGAACCTGCCGCCATCTGTCGTGCATCCTGTGCTGATCTATGCCGACCTGATCGCAACAGGTGATTCCCGCAACATCGAAACGGCACGGATGCTACGTGAGCAATACCTCTCCACTTGATATTCCCGACAGCAGACCGCTGCCGGCGCTCGTTGTCGAACTGTTAAGGCATGTCGCTGAAACAGCCAATGCCGCGAACGTCGAGTGGTTCGTTGGCGGCGCGACCGCGCGCGACATCATGCTGACCCACGTACACGGCATCGAGGCGACGCGTGCAACCGCCGACGTCGATATCGGCGTAAGCGTGGAAAGCTGGACGGGCCATGCAGCACTCAAGGCGGCGTTGATCGCCGGCGGTGCTTTCGAACAACGCAGAGAGGCGCACCGCTTGTACTATCGCGCCCCCGGCAGCGGCGAGTTGATGTGGCTCGACATTGTTCCTTTCGGCGGCGTGGAGGGCGCTGCAGGCAATGCAAGTCATTCAGGCAATACCGCAACAAAAGAGATCGCGTGGCCACCGGATCACACGATCAGGATGAACGTGGCCGGGTTCGCCGAAGCGCTGACCGGCGCCATCACGGTCCGGTTGGCAACAGACCTGGCCGTGCCCGTTGCATCGCTGCCGGGCCAGGCGATGCTGAAAATCGTCGCCTGGCGTGACCGCCACGCATCCGACAGAAAAGATGCGACGGATTTGCTGTTTCTGCTTGCTCACTATGCTGCGGCAGGTAATCACGCGCGTCTTTACGACGAGAATTACGAACTCGTCGAACACTATGATCATCACTTGGAGCTCGCCGGCGCCGCGCTGCTTGGACGCGACACAGCAGCGATCGCCTCGGCGGAGACCACCGGATTGATCACGCAAGTGCTGGCGTTCGACGAGGACTATCCGCGCATTCTCGACCACATGATGGGGCGCCGTGCCCAGCTTTTCGAGCCGACGCCTGCCTTCATCGAGTCTGCGTTCAATGCGTTTCGCGAGGGTTTCCGTAATCCCGGCTGACCTGCGGAAAACGTCGGCCCATAGTCGCGCCTCAATCCCCCTCCACCGCCGCCTTCAACCTCAGCAACGCGTGATCCCACTGCTGCGAGATCGCTTCAAGCGCGCGTCGCGCTTCGTCGAGGTGCGCCGGTTCGAACGCCCATAGGCGTTCACGGCCTACCTTGACGTCGCGCACGAGGCCCGCATTGGCGAGCACCTGCAAATGCTGCGTGACCGACTGCCGCGTAATCTCCGTGCCGGCGGTCAACTGCGCAATCGACATCGCACTGCCCGCGCACAACACGGCGATCAGACGCAGCCGCGTTTCGTCGCCGAGCGCCGCAAAAATCTGCGCGGAACTTCGCAGCATGGCCGCCTTCACTCGCGCATTGCCCACTGCCGGCTTATCCCTTGGCGACATGCTTTTCGATATTGATCAACTGCTCTTTCCACCCGCCGCTATTCATGCGAAACGCTTCCTCGCGGCGTGCAGCGGGAATTCGATCGAAGCCTGATTCGACCACCCGCAGCAACGTGCCCGAGTCGACCTCGCTCAGCTCGAATACGACCAGCGTCGTGGGCTCGGGCGAGTAGTCGACCGACACATCGACCGCAGCCGGATGCCAGCGAAACGACAGAAGATGTTCCGGCTCGACGCGCTCGATCAGTACATCCATGACGAGATGCTCATAGCCCGGATAGGTGATGTTGCCTTGGACGGATTGACCGGCGATAAACTGTTTGCCGCTGAAATCCACACGAAACCATTTGCCGAATTCCTCGGCATTGGACACCGCGCGCCACACTCGTGAGCGCGGCGCCTTCAGCAGAATCTGTTTTTCGATGCGGTCAGTCGACGCATTATTGGGTGTGTCAGATGAGATTGTCATACGCAGCCTCCTGACTGCATATTAGGCTCGCATCTGACAACACGCAAGTATTTGCCTGCGTATTTTCAGGCAGCGCCCTGCTTTCTACTGAAGGACGGCGAAACAGATCGCCACAGGCGCTTGCTTATCCCGCCGACGTCTTCTGCACAAACGCGCTCACCACACCCTCAAGTTCCTTGGTGATCGAAGTCATTACGCCCGCAATCACGGCGAACTCCCGGCCTGTCACATTCGAGCGGCTCGCCACGATCTGACCGTTGAACGAGACAATATGCGCTTCCTTTGCGATCGCTTTGATCCGCTCGATGAGGTCCTGCTGACCTTTCTTCTGCGCCCGCGCAATGCGCCGGCTTTCCTGCTCGTAGACAGCGGTCACGGCGTGCAGATGCGTCAGCAACGGATCGACGGAACCGATTAACGCGTTCAGTGCTTCATTGGCGCGCGGCGAGCCGCGTTCGATCGCCTCCAGTGCTACCGAGGCCAGCGAGATAAAGTCTGTGATCTTCTTCGCCACGTTCCCGCTGCCGTGAAAAGCTTCGTGCAACGCCGGCGAGAACAGTCCGGGCAAGCCGTCGCGGCCTTGCACCAGCGCTGTATGGCTGTCGGAAAACGTACGCAAGGTCTCCTGCGCAATCGCCAACGCACCGTCGAACTGTTGAAACGCCAACATCGACTGCAACGCGATGCGCTGCGACAGCATCCGTTGACGCCCTGCCAGGTTGATCAACGAGCTCAATACCTCGCTGGAGACGTCCGCTTCGGACTGTGGTGCCTGAACCCGATCTTTCGCGATGCTCATGTCTTCTGCTTATGATTCGATTGACCCTTTCGCTCCGCCCGGCATCCTCGCTGCGTGAGCGCCATCGGCAGACACGCAGCATCGCTCGCGGATGCCGAATTCCATCACTCCGTTGCGTGCGCATGCATCACGTTGGTATGCATCGACCACGCCATCCACGGACGGCGCAGCGCGACGATCGCGAGGAAGGCGCAAGCTGCCAGCGCACCGAAGGTTGCGAAACCCATCTGATAGCTGCCCGTGCTTTCCTTCGCGATACCCATCACGACCGGCAGATAGAACCCGCCGATCCCACCCGCGGCGCCGACGATGCCCGACATCAAACCGGTACGGCCAGCCCAGCGATGCGGCACCAGCTGGAAGGTCGCGCCATTACCCAGACCGAAGGCCACGTACAGACACAGCAGCAACACGATCCCGCCCAGCATCGACGGCATGGCGGCGGCAAAAACGAAGTCGCACAGCGAAATGACCGCGAGCAGGAAGGTCAGCGCGCGCACGCCCGACACCTTGTCGGCGATCAGGCCGCCGAGCGGCCGCACGATCGCGCCGGTCGCGGCAAGCAGCGCCATGAACAGGCCCGCGTCGATCTTCGACAGCTGATACAGGTTGGTCAGCAGCAGCGAAACATACGACGACATGCCAACAAAACCGCCGAACGTGATGCTGTACACCAGCATGATCGCCCACGTGTCGCGCTCGGACAGCACCGAGCGATAGCGCTTGGGCAGCACAGCAATTGCAAGCAGCGCGCCGATCACCGGCAACAGCAGCACACCGGTCTTGCCGGAGCCGAACATGCCCGCTTCGACCAGCAGCACGAGCACGATCAAGCCAACGAGCGTCACCGCGAAGCTGCCGAACGCGCGCAGCACGCTGCCGGATTTGATACCGGAATCGTTGGCCCAAAAGTACAGCGTGATCGCGGCAATCCCGAGCAACGGCAGTGCGCCTGCGGTCGCCATTTGCCAGCCGTAGTGCGTCGCCAGTTGCGGGAACAGGAAGCCGTCGAGCACAGCGCCGATGTTGCCGGCGGCGGCAAGACCCAGCACCAGGCCCTGTACCTTCGGCGGATAGTTGCTGCCGGCCATCGGCAGCGCCACCGCGAAGCTCGCGCCACCCACGCCGAGGAACACGCCGAGCACCAGTAGCAAGGTGTACGACGGCACGAACGGCAACAACGGCAGCACGATCGTCGGCACCGCGGACAGCAATACGCCCATCAGCGCGATGCGTTTGCCATGCGCGGATTGATAGAGATTGCCGAGCGTCACGCGCAGGATCGCTGCCGACAGCACCGGCACGGCGACCAGCAAACCTTGCTGCGCAGGCGTCATTGCAACGCTCTTGCTAATGAACGGCGCGAGCGGCCCGTATAGCACCCAGACCGTGAAGCCGGTGTCGAAATAGAGGAAACACGCCACCAGCGCGCGCCAATCTCCGCTCTTTAGAGAGCTCATCACGTTTTTCATTAGACATCCTCACATTGACTGGTTGTTCGCTTACCTGGTACACGGCTTTGAGGCGCCGCGCACCGGAATGGTCACGATGTTGAATACCGGTCCTGGCACGCAATCTCCATGCCATCCGGGCCCTTCTTTCAAGCTTGACTGCGTACTCTCTGAAACCGTGATGCCGCGTCTGAGCCGGCCGCTTTAAAAATCAATAAACGTCGCGTACGTAGCGCTTTTCCTGCGCTAAACAGCTCAGGGGGGGGGGGGGGGGGGGGGGGGGGGGGGGGGGGGGGGGGGGGGGGGGGGGGGGCGTCGACATCTCTGGCCATTCGGCTTGCGTCGCCGCAGACATAAAAATGCGCACCTTCTTCGAGCCATGCCCACAGTTGCGCACCCTGCTCGCGCATGCGGTCCTGCACGTAAACCTTCTCCGTTTGATCGCGCGAGAAAGCGACATCGAGGCGGGTCAGCAGACCGCTGTCGCGCATCGCTTCCAGTTCGTCGCGATAGTAGAAATCCGTCGCCGCATGTTGTTCGCCGAAGAACAACCAGTTGCGACCCTTATCGCCGCGTGCACGCCGCTCGTGCAGAAAGCCGCGAAACGGTGCGACGCCGGTGCCGGGACCGACCATGATGATCGGCGTGTCCGAAACATGAGGAGGCCGAAAGTGTGCGGATTTCTGCACGAATACCGGCACATTCACATCGCCGGCGCGGTCGGCCAGAAACGTCGACGAGACGCCCTTGCGATTGCGGCGGCCATTGCTGTAGCGAACCGCGGCAACCGTCAGATGAACTTCGCCAGGATGTGCTTTCGGGCTCGATGCAATCGAATACAACCGTGGCTGCAGGCGCTTGAGCATGCCGGTCAATTCCGTGGCAGTCAGGTCCACGGGAAATTCGTGGAGCACGTCGGCGAGTTGCTGGCCCCACAGCCAGTGTTTGAGATCGGCTTTGCGTGCGGGCGTCAACAGATCGCGCAATGCGCCGTTGCTGCTTCGCGCAGCGATGAATGCCAGTGCGTCCGGGCTGGGACGCGCGATTTCGTAGTGCTTGCCGAGTGCGTCGGCGAGGCGCATGTCGCCCACACCGGATACGTTCACGGCCGCGTCGGCACTCAAACCGCTCAGGTCGATCAATTCGTCGACCAGTTCGGGACAATTGCTCGGCCATACACCCAGCGCATCGCCGGCTTCGTATTCGAGGCCCGAGTCTCCGGTGCTCAACGAAAAGTAGCGCGTATCCTTCGCGGCGCCCTGCTTGTTCAGTTGCAGGTTCCTGACGAGACGCGATGCGGCCGGGCGCGTCCGGGTCGGCACGGCGCCGGGCACCACGGCGGTAATCATGCCGCCAGGAGGCACTGCATGCAGCGCCGCATCTGCTTCCTTGATGTGCACGATGATGCTTTCGAGCCACGCGTCGGCATTCTCCTGATACTCGCTGTCGCAGTCGACACGATCCATCAGACGCTGCGCGCCTTGCGCGGCGAGACGTTCATCGAGGCGGCGGCCGTGACCGCAAAATTGATCGTAGTTGCGATCGCCCAGCGCGAGCACGGCGTAGCGCAGGCCTTCGAGACGCGGTGCTGCATCGCCGATCAGTTCGCTCCAGAAACTCTGCGCGTTATCGGGTGGATCGCCGTCGCCGAAAGTGCTCGACATCAGCAGCACGTATTGCGCTTTCGCGAGCGCCGAGGCCTGATAGTCCGCCATGCATGACGTGCGGATTTCAAAGCCGGACTCCATCAGACGTGTGGCATAACGTTCGGTCAGCGATTCGGTGTTGCCGGTTTGCGAGGCCCACAGCAAAGTGACTTTGGGTCGCACGCGCAAGATACGCACACCGGACGCATGTGCCTCGTCTGAGTGCAAGGTGGCAAGCGCGGATGCTGACACGGTCGCCTGGGTTCCACTGCGGCTATATAGTCCGGCCAGCAAACCATCCACGTACAGGCGGCTCACCGAATCAAACGGTGCATTGGCTGGCAGAACCGGCACGCCGTCGATGCCCGGCCCTTCCGTCGAACGCAGGCCGCTGACGAAACCGGCCAGATACGTCCGCTCAGCATCGGTCAACGACGGCGCGGGTATCGGCGGAAGCTGCAACAGACGAGTGAGGGCATCGATACGGGGCATGTCCAGATCCTCGACGTTCGCCGATATAGCGCTTGCCGGCGCAGTGTCGGCTGTAACCATGGGCGCGTCGCTCAGCGTCTCGTCGTCCGCATTCGAAACCGGCTCACGGGCGTCGATCGCGACCGGGCTGAGCGCGACTGCGCAGAATTTGAGTTCGGGCTGCTGCGAGACCGGATCGATGGCGTCGCTCGTCACTGCGTTGATGCACAGGTCGTCGCCGAAAACGTCGTTCCAGTGCATCGGCGCGAAGCAGTTCCCTGCTTGCACACGCTCCGTAACGACCGCCGGCAACACGGCACGTCCGCGGCGCGAACGGATTTCAACCGGATCTTTTGCCTTGATGCCAAGCGTGGCCGCGTCTTCGGGATGAATCTCGACGAACGGTCCCGGGTTCAGCTTGTTAAGCATCGCGACCTTGCCGGTCTTGGTCATGGTGTGCCATTGATGCTGCAAGCGGCCCGTATTCAACACGATCGGAAATTCCCGATCGGGCAGCTCGGCCGGGGCGGCAAACGCGCGGGCGAAGAACATAGCTTTGCCGCTCGCCGTCGGAAACACGAGCCGCGGAAGGCGGCCGTTGGGCAGTTGCTTCAGCGCCTGGCTGACGCCGTCGTTGATGTAGCGAACTGGATTGCGGTCGGCGGCATCGTCAGCGGCGAGCGGCCATTGCAACGGCGTTTCCTTCAGACGGCGATGGCTCGCGCCGCGCAGGTCGTAGCCGGTTTTCGGATTCGATGCGCGCGTAATTTCCGCGAAAACTTCTTCGGCGCTTGCGTAGGTAAACGCTTCGGCGAAACCCATTTCACACGCGACACGCGCGATGATCTGCCAATCCGGCAACGCAACGCCCGGCGGTTCGATGCCCTTCTGCATCAGCGTCAGGTTGCGCTCGGAGTTGATCATCACGCCTTCGGCTTCCGCCCACAGCGCGCCGGGCAACAGCACGTCGGCGTAACGATTGGTCTCGGTGTCGAGGAAGGCATCCTGCGAAATCACGAGTTCGGCCGCACGCAATCCGGCGATGGCATTCTGGCGATTCGCAACGCTCGCCACCGGATTCGTGCAGATGATCCAGCACGCCTTGATCTCGCCCGCAGCCATGCGAGTGAACATATCGATCGTGCCGTTGCCGACTTCAGTCTTCAACGTGCCCTTCGGAATGCCCCACAGGTCCTCAATAAACGCACGGTCTTCTTCGACCAGGACTGAACGCTGTCCGGGCAAACCGGGCCCCATGTAGCCCATTTCACGGCCGCCCATCGCGTTGGGCTGACCCGTCAGCGAAAACGGACCGCTACCGCGGCGGCAGATCTTGCCTGTCGCCAGATGCAGATTGCAGATCGCATTCGTGTGCCATGTGCCATGCGTGCTTTGATTCAGGCCCATGGTCCAGCAGCTGATCCACTCCGGCGCGGCGCCGATCATTTGCGCGGCCCGGTGGATATCTTCTACAGAAAGGCCTGTAATCGCGGACACATTCTCTGGTGTGTAGTCCGCGAGAAAGGCTGGCATTCCGTCCCAGCCTTCCGTGAAGTCCGCAATAAAGGCCGCATCCGTATGGCCGTTTTCGTGCAGCAGATGCAGCAAGCCGTTCAGCAACGCCAGATCGGTGCCCGGCTTGATCTGCAGGAAGAGATCCGCCTTGTCAGCCGTCGTATTGCGACGCGGATCGACCACGATAAGTTTCGCACCCGCCTTCACGCGATCCATCATGCGCAGGAACAGAATCGGATGACAGTCGGCCATATTCGCGCCGATCACGAAGAAAAGGTCGGCGTGGTCGATGTCTTCGTACGATCCCGGCGGGCCGTCCGCGCCGAGCGAAAGCTTGTAGCCGCTGCCCGCGCTCGCCATGCACAGACGTGAATTCGATTCGACGTTGTTGGTGCCGACAAAACCCTTGGCGAGCTTGTTGACGAGGTACTGCGCCTCGATCGACATCTGCCCGGATACGTAAAACGACAGCGCGTCCGGTCCGTGTGCGTCGAGCAGGCCGCGCAAACGCGCCGCCGTGGTGCTGATCGCCTGCGCCATCGGTAGCGGCGTCGGATCCTGGTCGCGCGCATGACGCACGAACGCGCCCTCCAGACGGCCCGACTTGCGCAACGCGACGTGCGCCGACTGGCCCTTCGTGCAGAGCCGCCCGAAGTTAGCCGGATGCTCTTTATCGCCGGAGATCTTGACGACCTGCCCGTCCTCGACGTGCAGCACCATTCCGCAGCCAACGCCGCAGTAGGGGCACACGGTTTTTACGCTAGAGGAAGACATGGAGCGCGACGTCGTTCGAATGGATACAAAGAGAAATCAGCAACTCAGGCCGCGACCCACACCTGCCCGTCTTCCACCCGCGCGGCGAACGCGCTAACGGAATACGCCGGCGTTTCGAGGCACTCGCCGGTACGCAGATCGAAGTGATGCTTGTAGATCGGCGAAGCGACCACGAGGCGCTCGCCGAGGCTGCCGATCAGTCCGCGCGAGAGCACCGCGGCTTGCGAGCCCGGATCGTAATTTTCGATCGCATACACGGCGCCGTCCGCGTCGCCGTTGTTTACGTGAAATACCGCCACCTGCTCGCCGTTGACGAGCGCGCAGACGCCCGTGTTGGGCACGATGTCGTCGAGCGGGCAAATCGGCGTCCAGGCGAGCGGCAGGCGGTCAAGGTTCATGGCGGAAGTCCTCGGTGAATAGCGCAAAAAAATTAGACGGTCTCGACAACCACGGGAATCGACGTGAGCTTCGACAGCCGCTCGGTCACCGTCGCGGGCCGGATCTGGCCGCGTTCCTCGACGAAGGTGACGTTGCTGTCGGGCTCGCCACTGTTGACGAAGTGACGGAAGCGCTTACGCGTTTCTGGATCGGTGACGGCCCGCTTCCATTCGCATTCGTAGGTGTCGACCACGTGCTGCATTTCCACCTCGAGCTCCGCGACTACGCCCAAACGATCGTTGACGACCACGTCGATCAGATAGTCCAAGCCCCCTTCAAGGTTGTCGCGCCACACGCTGGTGCGTTGCAGACGGTCTGCCGTGCGCACGTAGAACATCAGGAAGCGGTCGATGTAGCGCACCAGCGTGTCCTTATCGAGGTCCGAGGCGAGCAGTTCGGCATGGCGCGGTTTCATCCCGCCGTTGCCGCAGACGTAGAGATTCCAGCCCTTTTCGGTGGCGATGATGCCGACGTCCTTGCCCTGCGCCTCCGCGCATTCGCGAGTGCAGCCGGATACGCCAAACTTGATCTTGTGCGGCGTGCGCAGGCCTTTGTAGCGGTTCTCGAGCTCGACCGCGAGGCCCACCGAATCGCCGACGCCGTAACGGCACCACGTCGAACCGACGCACGACTTCACGGTGCGCAGCGACTTGCCGTAGGCGTGGCCTGACTCGAAGCCTGCGGCGATCAGTTCTTCCCAGATGAACGGCAGTTGCTCGACGCGCGCGCCGAACAGGTCAACCCGCTGACCGCCGGTGATCTTCGTGTAGAGACCGTACTTCTTCGCCACCTGGCCGACGGCAATCAAACCGTCCGGCGTCACTTCTCCGCCCGCCATGCGCGGCACGACCGAATAGGTGCCATCGCGCTGGATGTTGGCGAGGTAGTAATCGTTGGTGTCCTGCAGCGCCGCGTGCTCCTTCTTCAGCACGAATTCGTTCCAGCACGACGCGAGAATGCTCGCCGCCGCCGGTTTGCAGATATCGCAACCGAGGCCGTGACCATGCTTCGACAGCAACTCGCCGAAGCTGCGCACACCCTCCACGCGCACGAGGTGATACAGCTCCTGGCGCGAATACGGGAAGTGCTCGCACACGTGGTTATTGACCGCGAGGCCCTGCTTTTTCATCTCGGCCTTCATCACCTGGGTGACGAGCGGTACGCAGCCGCCGCACGACGTGCCGGCCTGGGTCGCGCACTTCAACGCGCCGATGTCGGTCGCGCCCGCGCACACGGCGGCGCACAGGTCGCCCTTCGAGACGTTGTTGCACGAACAGATTTGCGCGCCGGCGGGCAATGCCTCGACGCCGAGCGCCGGTTTCGCCTGACCGTCGGACGACGGCAGGATCAGGAATTCGGGCGACGCCGGCAATTCGATCCGGTTCAGCATCATCTGCAGCAGCGTGCCGTATTCGCTCGCATCGCCGACCATCACGCCGCCGAGCAGATACTTGCCGCATTCGGACACCACCAGCTTCTTGTAGATCTGCTTGCGTTCGTCGCTGAACTGATAGGCGCGGCTGCCCGGCGTGTTGCCATGCGCATCGCCGATACTCGCGACGTCCACGCCCATCAGTTTCAACTTGGTGCTCATGTCGGCGCCGGCGAATTCCGCCGAGTCGCCGTGCAGTTGCTTCGCCACCGCGCGCGCCATCTCATAGCCGGGCGCAACGAGGCCGAACAGCTTGCCTTCCCATAGCGCGCACTCGCCGATCGCGTAGATGTGCGGGTCGCTGGTGCGGCACGCGTTGTCGATCACGATGCCGCCGCGTTCGCCGAGCGCGAGCCCGCTTTGGCGCGCGAGATCGTCACGCGGACGAATGCCCGCTGAGAACACGATCATGTCGGTGTCGAGGTGACTGCCGTCGGCGAATTGCATGCGATGCGTGCCCGACTCGCCATCGACAATCGCCGAGGTGTTCTTCTGCGTGTGCACCGTCACGCCCAGCTCTTCGATCTTCGCACGCAGCACGCGGCCGCCGCCTTCATCGACCTGCACCGCCATCAGGCGCGGCGCGAACTCGACCACGTGCGTTTCCAGCCCCATGTCACGCAACGCCTTCGCGCATTCGAGACCGAGCAGGCCGCCGCCGACCACGGTACCGGTCTTCGAACGGGCGCCGCATTCCTGCATCGCTTCGAGGTCGTCAATGGTGCGGTAGACAAAGCAGTCGGCGCGCTCCCGCCCTTGCACGGGCGGCACAAATGGATAGGAACCCGTAGCGAACACCAGCTTGTCGTACGGCAGAGTCTCGCCGGTCGATACCGTTACGGTGCGGGCGTCGCGATCGATCGCCACGGCTTTTGCATTGAGCTTCAGCAAAACGTTCTGGCGCTCGAAGAAACCCGGTTCGACCAGCGACAGATCATCCGCCGTTTTACCCGCGAAGAATTCGGACAGGTGCACGCGGTCGTACGCAGGGCGTGATTCCTCGCACAGCACGGTGATGTCGAGGCCATGCGCCGCATCTTGTGCGAGGCATTCAACCAGTTTGTG
This sequence comes from Paraburkholderia sp. SECH2, assembly GCF_030464795.1. NCBI lineage: Bacteria > Pseudomonadati > Pseudomonadota > Betaproteobacteria > Burkholderiales > Burkholderiaceae > Paraburkholderia > Paraburkholderia sp. SECH2. Next base: position 226,836 of record NZ_JALPRH010000004.1, on the reverse strand, counting down.
GCCGACCATCCCGTGACCGATAACGATGATTTTCATGACCGCGGCTTCCTCAATGTGCTGGGCTCGAATCGCTGCCGGCTGGCTGCTGCGCGAAAGCGATTCCGGAAATAAAAACGGCGTCCCGCGAACCCAGTCGATGACTGAGTTCGGGGGACGCCGTTGTCCTGACCTGTGCTGCGGCGAGTACTTTGTTGTTGCACTCGCGACGGATCCACGTTGATCCGCTGGCAGGGCTTAATGCAAAGCTTGTGCCAATCGAGAGAAATTCCCGCTGTGGCGCCGTGGGACGGGGCCTTGCGGCATATGACACGGGTCTGCTGTCAGCAGGATGTGGGCACGTCTTGATGCAGCGAGGCACAGGGATGGTGCGACGCAGCACCGTGTACGTGCGGGCAGCGTTTCGCGGCACTGGGCGAGACTTACCGCGCACGATCTGACCGATCGGTACGGAAATGTACCTACCCAGGTTGTAGATCAGCAGTGTATGACGGCCGCGATAGACCGGCGGCGGCAAAGCCCATCCGAGTGTTCTTGCAGATCAGACGCAGGACCTTGGACACGGCGTGAATGCGGCTGCCCGCGGCGCTATCCCGTGCGATTCGCGCTTCCTCGTCGTCCCCGGGTGGTAACTCATTCGTACGAAAGCCGCGCCAAATACCTTGCTGGAATGAGCGAAAAAAACAGAATAAAGGGCTTCGATTCTATCGGGACCCCAAATTGCTCAATACAAGGTACGCAACCTGGAGAAGCCGGATGTCCATTGATGATGCCGCCCGCCTCCTGATCGCCGACGACGATCCGGATCTGTTGGCCGCCTACGTACTCTATTTCAGCGCACACGGTTTCGACATCCGGACCGCGCGCAACGGCCTCGACGCGCTCGCGCAGTATTGCGCGTGGCATCCGGGCGCCGCGCTGCTCGACGTCGAAATGCCGCGTCTCGATGGCCGCGCAGTCGCCCGGCGCATCCGCCATGAAGCCGACACGCCGGCGCCCATGCTGGTCGCCGTGACCGGCCTCGCGCGCGACGAGGACAGGCGCGAGTCGTTACGCTCCGGATTCAATCATCACTTCGTCAAACCCGTGCCGATGCCGGTAATCCTCGCGGCGCTGACCGGGCGCGGCCGGCATTAATCGCCAAAGCCCAATTCAGCGTTGACCGTTTGACCGACGCGCAGCCACGCCCCAGCCCCGCGCGCGACAAGCGCATTGTTGCCGAACGTCACCGCCCCATCCCGCTGCGGATTCGCCCGGTAGACGCTCATCGTATCCGTAGGTTCGTTCGGCCAATCGGGATCCGGCGCGCCCTTTGCCTGATCGACGGTCGGCATCGGACAGCGCGCACACGGCTTGACCAGTTTCAGTTCCACGGCCTCCTCCGCCGCACCGCCGACACTCAGACTCTCGACATAGTCCTCTTCGTACGCTTCGAGCCCTGTCAGCACGACGTTCGGGCGAAACCGGTCAATCGGAATGGACGGCGCGCCCTTGCTGTTCAGGCGCACGTTCAGATCGTCGAGCGAGGCCTGGCCGATCACCAGCAGCGGAAAACCATCGGCGAAATACGTGGTGGCCCCGGGGACGCTAGCGGTGTAGTCCGGATCGACCTGCCGTTCGCGTTCGGGATCGAAGCGCAGAAGCCGCGACGGCACGCCGAGAAACGCCGAAAACCATGCTGCGCTCTCTTCTCCGGTGTCGAGTCCGTAAGCCGCGTCGCGCCAGACCACGGTTTGCACCTTGTGCGGAGCGCTGAGCCCGGCGGCGTCGAGCGGCGTGCGCAACTCACTCATACCCGGCGCGCGGATCACGAGCTCATGTTCGCCGAGCTCGACCCTGATCAGCGCCATGCGGGGATACGCGCGCTGCGTGAGCATCGCGCCGCTCGGGTCGGTCACCATCCAGTATCGATCGTATTCGAGGCCGGTGGCGAGCAGGCGCGCCTCGTTCAACGCAATGCCGGCGCAGGATTTGATCGGATAGACGAAAAGCTCGCTGATGGTAGGCATAGTGTGGGTGGTGTGGGAAACACGCGCTTTTTGTGTTGAACTCCGATTGTAAAGCGCTGGCGCGTGCTGCCGGACATTGGTCGCGCCGAACTTGAGCGGCCTATCGAGCTTCCTCTTGAGCGGCCCGCCCCGAAACGCCTGCTGAGCAAGAGTTTGCGCCACGCGATCGCGAATCCGGCGGGAGTTGCCATGCGGCCTGAAACCGGCCGGGCGATGCGGTCGTTTCTTCCGGCCACGCTTGGACGTAAAATCCCCAATCGAACCGCTCGGGCAACGACAGAGCCGGCGCCGGGCACACTCCGGTGCGTTACAGGATTGAACTTGTAGAAGCATCCCTACCATAAACGAAACAGGAAATTCATTATGCTGAGCAAACCCGTGTTGACCGTTGCCGAAACGACCCGAATTCTCGAAGCCGCCCGCGCGGAGGCCGAGAAGAACCAGTGGGCCGTGGCCATCGTGGTGGTCGACGACGGCGGCCATCAACTCGGCATGCTGCGTCTGGACGGCAGCGCGCCGGCCAGTTCGTACATCGCGACGGAAAAAGCCCGCACTTCGGCGATCGGCCGCCGCGAAACCAAGGTATACGAAGACATGATCAACAACGGCCGCACGGCATTCCTGAGCGCGCCGCTGCAAGGCACGCTGGAAGGCGGCGTGCCGGTGATCGTCGAGGGCCAGGTGGTCGGCGCGGTCGGCGTGTCGGGCGTCAAGTCGGATCAGGACGCGCAGATCGCCAAGGCCGGTATTCAGGCAATCGCCGCTTAAGTCGGGAGCCATTCGGAATCCGTTCAAAGCGGCGGCAATAAAAACGAAACACAACACGGACCGATGCCCCCTCATCGGTCCCATTCAAGGATGGAGCAGTCGATGACTCAGATGAACACGCGCGGTGGACTGCAAGTCGCCGCCAACCTCGACCAGTTCGTCGAAACCGAAGCCCTGCCCGGCACCGGAATTGACAGCGCCGCATTCTGGTCAGGTTTCGACGCACTCGTGCATGAGCTGGCGCCGAAAAACCGTGCGCTGCTGGCCGAGCGCGACCGCCTGCAAACCGAACTCGATACATGGCATCGCGCCAATCCGGGTCCGGTGCGCGATCTGCGCGCGTACCGTGCCTTCCTCGAAGGCATCGGCTACATCGTGCCGTCGCCGGCGAGCGTCAAAGCCACGACCGACCAAGTGGACACCGAAATCGCCGAACAGGCCGGCCCGCAGCTCGTCGTGCCGCTGTCGAATCAGCGCTATGCGCTGAACGCGGCCAACGCCCGCTGGGGCAGCCTGTACGACGCGCTGTACGGCACCGATGCGATCCCCGAGACCAACGGCGCCGAAAAGCAGAAGGCCTTTAACCCGGTGCGCGGCGCCGCGGTGATCGCTTATGCCCGCAAGTTTCTCGACCAGGCCGCCCCGCTCGCGAACGGCTCGCACGTCGACGCCACGCTGTATAGCGTCGAAGGCGGCAAGCTCGTCGTCACGCTGAAGAGCGGCAAGACCGAACTGAAAACGCCGGCGCAGTTCATCGGCTATCAGGGCGACGCGAGCGCACCGTCCGCCGTGCTGCTGAAGCACAACGGCCTGCACTTCGAAATCCAGATCGACGCGAACGATTCGATCGGCAAGACCGATTCGGCGCACGTGAAGGATGTGCTGGTCGAAGCCGCGGTGAGCACGATCATCGACTGCGAAGACTCCGTTGCAGCCGTGGATGCGGACGACAAGGTCCAGCTCTATCGCAACTGGCTCGGCCTGATGAACGGCACCCTGACGGAAGAAGTCACGAAGGGCGGCAAGACCTTCACGCGCAGTCTGAACGCCGATCGCGTGTACACCGCCGCGAACGGCACAGCGCCGGTCGTGCTGCATGGCCGCTCGCTGCTGTTCATCCGCAATGTCGGCCATTTGATGACGAATCCGGCCGTGCTGACGAAAGACGGCAAGGAAATTCCGGAAGGCATTCTCGATGGCGTCATCACCACGTTGTGCGCGCTGCACGACCGCAAGCACCAGCTGAATTCGCGCACCGGTTCGATCTATATCGTGAAGCCGAAAATGCACGGCCCGGCCGAAGTCGCGTTCGCGAGCGAACTGTTCGCGCGCGTCGAAGACCTGCTGAAGCTGCCGCGCAACACGATCAAGATGGGCATCATGGACGAGGAGCGCCGCACGAGCGTCAACCTGCTCGCCTGTATCGGCGAAGCGTCCGAACGTGTCGCGTTCATCAACACGGGTTTCCTCGACCGCACCGGCGACGAAATGCATACGGCGATGGAAGCCGGCCCGATGATGCGCAAGGGCGACATGAAGTCGAGCGCATGGATTGCCGCGTACGAGCGCAGCAACGTGCTGGTCGGTTTGAGCGCGGGCCTGCGTGGCCGCTCGCAGATCGGCAAGGGCATGTGGGCGATGCCGGACCTGATGCACGCCATGCTCGAACAGAAGATCGCGCATCCGAAGGCCGGTGCGAACACCGCATGGGTGCCCTCCCCGACCGCCGCGACGCTGCATGCGCTGCACTATCACCAGGTCGACGTACAGGCGGTTCAGCAGGAGCTCGAACGCACGGACTACTCGAAGGTTCGCGACGAACTGCTCGACGGCCTGCTGACGATTCCAGTCGTTGCCGAAGCGAAGTGGAATGCGGATGAGATCCGCAGCGAAGTTGAGAACAACGCTCAGGGCATTCTCGGCTACGTGGTGCGCTGGGTCGATCAGGGTGTGGGCTGCTCGAAGGTGCCGGACATTCACAACGTCGGTCTGATGGAAGACCGTGCCACGCTGCGTATCTCCAGCCAGCACATTGCGAACTGGCTGCATCACGGCGTGGTCACGCGCGAGCTGGTCGAAGAGACCTTCAAGCGCATGGCGAAGGTGGTCGACGAGCAGAACGCGGGCGATCCGCACTACCAGCCGATGGCGCCGGGCTTCGACACGCTGGCGTTCAAGGCTGCGCAGGCGCTGGTGTTCGAAGGACGTGAACAGCCGAGCGGTTACACGGAACCGTTGCTGCACAAGTTCCGGCTGGAAGTGAAGAAGGCGCAGTAAAGGCCTTTTGCGCATGACCTGGGTACCAGCCGCAAATCCGGCCAGATAAGCAGCCCAGATAGAAAGACGGGCGCCGCATCATGCGGCGCCCGTTTTAATTTGCGCGATAGTGCTGCGCGTTGCTTCTGCGTGAAGAGTTTCCTACACCGAGTTTCCTACACCTTAAGCTGCTTCAGCCGTGTACTGCGCCGGCACGCCGGCCGACATATTCGCCTGCATATAGGTTTGCAAATACGCTTCGAATTCCGCCTTCACTTCCGGATGGCGCAGCGCGAATTCCACGGTCGCCTTCAGATAGCCCAACTTGCTGCCGCAATCGAAGCGTGTGCCGAAGTAGCGATACGCGAGCACCTGCTCTTCGGTCAGCAGCGATTGCACCGCGTCGGTCAATTGCAGCTCACCGCCCGCGCCCGGCTTGAGCGCGCGGATATGCTTGAAGATGGTCGGCATCAGCACGTAGCGGCCCACTACGCCGAGGTTCGACGGCGCCTTGTCCGGCGCCGGCTTTTCGACGATGCCCGACAGCTTGATCACATTGTCTTCCCACTCGCGGCCATCCACGACGCCGTACGAACGGCTGTCTTCGCGCGCGATGGTTTCGACGCCGATCACCGAGCTGTGATAGTGGTTGAAGGTGTCGACGAGCTGGCTCATCACCGGCTTCGAACTGTGCAGCAAGTCGTCCGCCAGAATCACGGCGAACGGGCTGTCGCCCACCAGTTTCTCGGCGCACAGCACCGCGTGGCCCAGACCGAGGGCTTCGGCCTGACGCACATAGAAGCAGTCGACGTTAGCCGGCTTGATGCTGCGCACGAGGTCGAGCAGCTTCTGTTTGTTGCGTGCCTCGAGTTCGGCTTCGATCTCGTAGGACTTGTCGAAGTGATCTTCGATAGCGCGCTTGCTGCGGCCCGTCACGAAGATCATCTCGGTGATGCCGGCGGCAATCGCCTCTTCAACCGCGTATTGAATCAGCGGCTTGTCGACGATCGGCAGCATTTCCTTGGGGCTTGCTTTGGTAGCCGGCAAAAAGCGTGTCCCGAGGCCCGCTACGGGAAACACGGCTTTGGTGACTTTCAGCATGGTAGGCATTCCCACATCGGTTAGAAATTAGTGTGTTCGCGGGCCTCGCGGCCACTCGATGTCGCAGAAAAGACTAACAAAAAAATTAATCCATTTCGTGCGTTAATTTTTCTCGATCCAAATAAATAAATCGATTGGCTTTCGATATTCCGGATCGTGGCATGCATCAGGAAACAATTACGTATCGGTGTCGAATTATTTTCTGAAATTCCGAAAATTTTACGTATCCGGCGAAGCGGATCACGGGCCATCTCAAGCTCGTCCGGGGGCGCATCGTGGATGCACGAAAGCGCCCCCGCGCACCGCTCATTCGTTCTCGTCGATCTGGGGCAGCTTGCCCGGGTTCATCCGAAAACGGCGGATCGGCTCGTTGCGCAGCGCCTCGCGGTAGGCGGAGGCGGCGACAAGGATCAGCAGCACGGCAATGCCGGCGAGTAAATGCAGGTTCATGACTTCACCTCTGGTCAAGAGAATCCGTGCTTTAAATTAGCACAACAAAAGCGGTAAATAATTCGATGTAGCAAGTACTTATGCGGAATTACACTTCGTCACAAAATCGCCATTTAATTCGATTTGCCACGCAATTTTTTATCGTTTTTTTACCTGCGCTGTGCACTAGCATGTGATGCACCGCGGGCGCGCACGGCGTGCCCGCGGAATAAGCTTTTTCTTCCTTCAGATTAAGGACCGCGTATGAGCGACTCAGCACTGGATGCCGCCGGCTCATCCCTGCCCCTTTCCCCGTCACGAAAGGCCGCCGCGCCGCGCGCGCAGAGCGAAGCGCGCGCCGAGAGCGCCGGCAAGGAACATGTAATCGACGCCATGCGGGGCTTTGCCGCGCTTCTGGTCGCCTATTTTCATTGCCGCCAGGTCGAATGGGTGGGCATGCAAACCTTTCACCAAAGCGTCGGCCATTCTTTCAGTCTGAGTACGATCGCCGCCTACCTGACCTTCCCGATTGCGTGGGGCTCGGCCGGCGTGCCGATTTTCTTCGTGATCAGCGGTTACTGCATTCATCGCGGCGGCGCGCTACGTCTGGCAAAAAATCCCGACTACCGGCTCGACACCGGCAATTTCTGGATCCGCCGTTTCGCGCGCATTTATCCGGTATTGCTGGCGGCGCTCGTGCTGACCTTTGCACTCGACTGGGTCAGCTTGCAGTTGCCGCCGGTCAACCACAAGATTCGCGAGATCGGCCTGCAGGCCTTCCTCGTCAACCTGTTTTCGCTGCAAGGGGTGGCCGGCAAGACGTTTGGGTCGAACGGCGCGCTCTGGACGCTATCGCTCGAAGTACAGTTCTACGCGATCTATCCGCTGCTGTTCGCGCTGCGCCGGCGTCTGGGCATGACTTCCGTGCTGGCGATCGTCGCGGTGATCAATGTGGTGTCCGCCTATGTGCTCGAGCGCCACGATTTGCAGTTCTTCACGTCCTACTGGTTTTCGTGGACGCTCGGCGCGTGGATCGCCGACGCGAAGGCCCGTAGCACGCCGGAGGCGCGTTCGTCGGTCTGGCTCTACGTGCTCGCCGCGGCGTTCATTGCGCTCGGCTGCGCGGCGTTTCATTTCGGCCAGTACGGGGCATTCCAACTGTGGGCGGTCGGCTTTGCCTTCTACCTGTACAAGGCGCTGGAGCGCCCTAATGCTGATAAGGCCGATACCCCAGGCGTGCGCCTCCTGTCACGGTTCGGCGATTTCAGCTTCTCGCTGTATCTGATCCATCTGCCCATCTTCGTGCTGCTGTCGTCGATCCTGTTCCGTTCGTCGCTGCAGATGTCGATCTGGCCGTCGTTCGGCTACATGCTGGTGGCCGTGCCGGTGGCCTACGTGTTCTACCGGCTGGTCGAACTGCCGGCGATGAAGTGGTCCGCGAGTTTCAAACCGAAGAACGTAGTGAAGCCAGCCTGAGAGCGATGTAAGAGAAAGGTCGGAGAAACACACTGTTCAGTTCAGAAACAGGTTTCTCCTTCGACAATGTGAAGAAGCCGTGCCGCCGGGACCACGTTGTATAACCCGGTTGCATAGCCGGTCGGTTGCATAGCCGGTCGGTTGCATAGCCTGTGTGTCGCGCGAAAAAAACGGAGCGGAAGTCCCCAGGACTTTCGCTCCGCTGCGCTAACGACAAAGACTGGCCGAGTCCCTGCCTACCCCCGCGTTAAATCACTTCGCACGTTCATCTGCTCAAGAAGCGCCCGCACAAGCCCCTCAACGCCCCGCCACGCGCTTCAGAATCCGTTCGACACCTTCCACATACGTTGCCGTCCCGAACCGGCTCAGCGCCGTCTGATAGCCGTTTCTGACCAGCTTGTTGCGCAGGTCGTCGTTCGAGCGCAGCTCGGCGAGCGTGTCGGCGAGGCCATGCGCGTCGCCGGGGGTGCATAGCACGCCATTCTCGTAATCGTCGATGATCTCCAGCACGCCGCCTGCGCGTGCCGCCACCACCGGCCGCTGCGCCAGCATCCCCTCGACGATCACGCGACCGAACGGCTCCGGCGTGATCGACGTATGGACCACGGCATCGACCGCGCACATGCAGGCCGGAATGTCGTGCTGGAAGCCGAGGAAATGCACCCGGCCACCCAGGTTGTGCGCGGCGACGAACGCATGCAGCTCGATCTCGTACGCGTCCTCGCCGAACAGCGGCGCACCCACCAGCACGGCATGCATCTGCGGATTGAGGACCATCGCTTCAAGCAGCACGTGTTGGCCCTTCCAGCGCGCGAGGCGGCTGAACGAACCGACCAGAAACGCATCCTGCGGCAGGTTCAGGCGCTGGCGCAGGGTCGCTTGCGGGACCGTGCGCAACGCGTCGAAGGGCGTCGCGGAAATACCGTTGAACACCACGTCGATACGCTTTTTGTCAAAGTGCGTGAGTTCAGCGAAGGCGTGAGCGGAAGCCGCCGAATTGGCGATCACGTGCGTGAGGCCGAGGCGCGCGCACCACTTGATGATCGCCAGTTGCTTGCCGCCGAAATGCTCGGAACTCACGATATCGCGCAGGTGCCAGACCACCGGCCGTCTGGCCAGCTTGCCGGCAATCGCGCCGATCACCATCGCGCGCTGGGTGTTCGCGTAGATCACCTCGGCGTCGCGCGCGCGTTTCGCGGTGGCGCGCACGAGCGACGTCAGGCCCTTGAGTGCCTGCCCCTTCGGCAACGAGCCGCCCTGCTTGCGAACGTTGCGCAATGCGCCGGCTTCCAGCACGTTGACCGTCACGCCGGCCTTGGCCAGAGCGGTGCGGAACGGACCGTCGTCGAACAGCACGACTTCGATGCGCGAGCGCAAGGCTTTAACGATTTCCAGCAGCGATAACTCGGCGCCGCCGAGCACGCCACTCTGATCGACCGCGAGAATGCGCGGCGCGGTGGCGCCCGGCTCTGCTTTATAAGGGACGTACGTCGGCAACGTCGCCGAGCGCAATGCCGGCACCGAAGCCCGCACGTGGGCGAAGAAACGTTCGCGGAAATTCGCAGCCGAAAACTGCTCGGCATTCGCGCGGCAATCCGCCGGCGAGAAACGCTTCACGTGGCCGTCGAAACGCTCGACCGCCGCAATGATCGACTCGACGTTCTGCTCATCGAAGAACATGCCCGTGGGTTTCGACTCGGACAGATCGCGCACGGTTTCAAGCGCCCCGCCCTTGCCGTAGGCAATCACCGGCGTGCCGCAGGCCTGCGCTTCGACCACCGAAATACCGAAGTCTTCTTCCGCGGCGAACACGAACGCTTTCGCACGGCTCATCTTTTCCTTGAGCACCTTGAACGGCTGGTAGCCCATGATCTCGACATTCGGCCCTGCCTTCGCGCGGATCTTCTGCATATCGGGGCCGTCGCCGATCACCACGAGCTTGCGCTCCGGCATCTGCGCGAACGCTTCGACGATCAGATCGATCTTCTTGTACGGCACCATCCGCGAGGCGGTCAGATAAAAATCATCCTTGTCGGTGCACAGCGCAAACGCTTCGACATCGACAGGTGGAAAGATCACCTGCGCTTCGCGTTGATAAACCTTCCTGATCCGCCGTGCGATGAAATCGGAGTTCGCAACAAAGCCGTCCACCGAATTCGACGTGCGGATATCCCAGTTGCGGATGTAGTGCAGAATCAGCCGCGCCATCGCGGACTTCGGCCCGGCAGTCAGCTTCGACTGCTGCAGGTACTGATGCTGCAGATCCCATGCGTAGCGAATCGGCGAATGCACATAGCTGATATGCACCTGATCGGGGCCGGTCAGAACGCCCTTCGCCACCGCGTGACTGCTGGAAATCACCACGTCGTAGGCCGACACGTCGAGCTGCTCGATTGCGAGCGGCATCAATGGCAGATACGTGCGGTATTTGGTCCGTGCAAGCGGCAGTTTCTGGATAAATGAGGTCGTGACCGGCTTGCCGCGCAGGAAGCTGCGATCGTCGAGAAAATCGACGAGGCTGAACAGGTCAGCGTCCGGAAAGCACGCAACGATCTGCTCGAGCACCTTCTCGGCGCCCGCATAGGTAACGAGCCAGTCGTGCACGATCGCGACACGCACCGTCTTGTCGCTGCGCAACGCCGAGCGGCGCGACGGCGCCTGAGCACCGGGAACGGTGGTGAGTTCAGCCAGTGCGCTGCGCGTCGCGGGTTGCAGCACGGCTTCTTCAAGGACTTCGTGGTTCATGCGCTTTTCCTCGGATTCAGTCGCAACAGCAGTGAACGCGCAAGATCGCGCAAAGCGGGTGTCATCGTGATCGACCAGGCGACGTTCGCGCCAACCATCAACAGGCCGGCGACGATCGCCAAGGCGAGACTCGGCAGGAAGCTGGCAAGCCACAGGCTGGCCAGCAGAAAAGCGAGGTGGGCGAGCATGTCGAGCGCGATCTGGCGGGCGCGAATCGCCGACAGGCGCAGCAGCACGACGTAATCGAAGAGCGCCCGGCCGGCCACGGCCATCGCCGCGCCCGTCAAGCCGAAATGGGTAATGCCCAGCCACAACGCCCCTGCAAACAAGGGCAATTCAAAGAGGCCGACGCGCGCGGCGGTGGCCGGGTTGACCTGCGACTGGATCAGAATCCGCGTCACGTTCGCCTGGCCGACGAGCCACACGGCGACGATCATGATCCGGCCCACTGGCGCTGCCACGGTGGCGATCTCATTGCCGACCCACAGATGCAGAAACGGCTCGAGTACCAGCATCGCGACCAGGGCGACCGGCGTGAACACGCCATTCAGGAATTCGAGCGACTGCTGGGTAATGGTGTCCGCATCCGCGCGGCCCACGGCCGACAGGCGCGGAAACAGCGTGCGCACCAGCGCGGTCGGCACGATATTCAGACGCGTCACGAGATTCTGCGGCACCGTGTAGTACGTCACGAAGCGTGCACCGAGGCTCGTGCCGAGCATCACGCGGTCGAGCGATTCAGCGATCATGTTGGTGACGCTCGCAATCAGCATCCAGCCGCCGAAGTTGAAGAGCCCCTTCGCCACGCCGAGTTGCGGCGGCAGAATGCTGCGGATGTCCAGCACTTTCAGCGCGGAGCGGCCCAGCAGAATCGCCGCGAGAATCCGCGCGAACACCGCGGCGGCGAGCACGTTCTGCAAGGTCGCCCCCAGCCACAGTGCGGCGCCGAGCGGCAGCAACTGGAACAGGAAGGTGCCGATCGTCTGATTGGTGTTGTAGACACCAAAGCGTTCCGCGCCATTGATCGCACCGGCGAAGACCCACGACACGTTGGCAATCGGAATCGCCACCGCGAGCCACGGCAGCGCCATATAGACCTCATGCTGCAACTCGGGTGACACCTTGGTGAAGTACGCGGTGTACAGAAACGCGCCGAAATAGATGATCAGGCCGCCGATCACACCGGTCGCGAGATTGAGCCACGTCGCGCTCCAGAACACGCGCGCGCTTTCGCCCTTGTCGCCCGAGGCGCGCGCCTTCGAGATGTGGTTCTGCGCGGCCATGCTCATGCCGAGATCGAGAATCCCGAAGTAGCCGATCAGGGTCCACACGAGACTGATCACGCCGTAGCGCTCGACACCGAGCAGCTTGATATACGACGGCACGGTCACGAGCGAGACGAAAGTCGGCAGCACCAGCCCGAAGAAGTTGATCGCTACGTTCTTGAGAATGCCTTTGTCCATCGGATGCCTTGGGTTTGACTACATTTGCCTGGTATTACGAAGAAAGCGGTCATGCCATACGTTGTGTCATGGTTTCCAGCGATACATCATTACTTTGCCGCGGGCGTCTTCTTCGACGAACACGAGGTACTCGCCGTTGCTGCGCTTCGCGGCGCTGATGCCGTTGGGTACGTCGACCCAACCCGACGCGCTGCCCACTTCCGGACCCGGACGGATCACACCGATCTCCTTGCCGCTGTCCTTGTCCCACACGTGCACCGCGCCGACCGGTTCCACGCCGAAGATGTATTGCCCTTCGACCGTGAGGCCGATGATCGTGGCGATGGGTTTGGTCTGCGTGGTCCACGGCAGCGTGAGCGAATAGCGCTGTACCGGATTGCCGCTCGACCATTTGTCGTAGCGCACCAGCACGCGGCCCACTTCCTTCCAGAAGCCGCGATCCACCGGCGTATCGGGCGTATAGCCGGTCACGTACATCGTGTCGGTCTCGGGCTCATAGATCGCGCGATGCAGTTCGGTGAACGGCTGCGGCACCGGGTACTGCGTCAGGTTCGAATACGAGTAGATGGGGTTGCCCTTCCCATCGAGTCCACCGAAACGGAAGCGGTAAATGCCCTTGTTATCGCGGGTGCGCCAGATGTCGCCGGCACTGTCGACCCACCAGCCCCAGCCGCCCGCGAGCTTCGTGCCGCTCGTGTTGAGCGTGAATTCGTCCGTGTTGAACTTGCCGTCGCCGTTCACATCGCGCCAGATCCAGTCGCCGCCCGGCGGCGCATTCGGCACCTTGGAGACCGCGCGCTCACGCCCGGCGATGAAGCCCGAAGGAATCGCAGTCTCGCCGTCGTGCTGCGGGTCGAAACGATAGATCTTCAGGTGATCCGCGTACATGTCGGTTAAGTACAGGAACGTGCGGCCCTTGAGCTTGCGAGCGATCGGCAAGCCGGGATATTGGTCGGTGTGAAAGACCGGGTCGTCGGGATACTTGAAGCGGTTCGACAGAAAGCCCGCGTATTTCCAGTCCTGCCCCGCAGGCTTCGAGAGATCGAGTTCGAAACGCTTGTTGCCCGTATAGACGCTGTCCGGACGCGACGGATCGATCCACGCGCCGTCGACGAATAACAATCCTTGCACCTGCCAGTTCTGTTTGCCGTCCGGCGCGTAGCTCTCGAGCGTGGCGCCGAGGCCCGCGCCGATCGGGTCGTAACGCGGACCGATGCCGTTGGTCGACACATAGACGTTGCCGCGTGCATCCACGCCCACACCGGTCAAACCATTGAAGCGCTGCGGCCCCGGCTTGCCGGGCGTACCGCTGAAAATGCCGCCGCGTTCACCGAGCGAGCCCGACTCTGCATAACGGCCGTTGTTCTTGCTGAAAAACAGCACCTGTTGGCGCGGGCCGTTGTCCGCGATCAGAACGCGGCCTTGTGCATCCAAAGCGATATCGACCGCCACCGTATCGGCGGGCAACGTGAACGTTTCGTCGATGCGCTTGCCCGCGGCGGTGTAGTGCTCCACCTGCGGCGTCTTATCGTTGCGCGTGCCGGTCAAAACCCAGAGCGTGCCGTCAGGCGCTAACGCGATACGGCCCGGCTCATGCACGGTCCAGGTTGTTTTCTGCTGCATCGATTCCGCGTCATACACCTCGATGCGATCGCGCGCGGTGTTCGCCGCGTAAAGCGTCGTGTCATTCGCTGCCAAACCGCCGATTTCGGCACTCGTGCCGGTCGGCACTTCGTTCATCATCAGAAAGCCCGCTGCCAGTTGCGCATGCGGGTCGGCGCTTTTCGCGGCCGGCTGGAACGGCGCGGCGCGCTTCGGATCGGCGATCTGCCTGCGCGAAATGCCGAACCATTGCTTACCCTTCTCCGGCCACACGCCCTGCTCGACCAGACGTCCTTTCTCGTTGCCAACCTGGATCGCCACAAAGGCGTACTTCCGATTCACCGCGATCGCGCTGCCGCCAGCGTTGCCCCAACCATGCGTGCCGCCCGCGAAGCCGAGCATCTTGCCGTTCTGGTAGACACTCGCTTCGGCGCCGCTTTCGTCCCACGGCGCGTTCGTATAGACCTTGCCGTCGGGCGCGACCGCGATGGCGGTGATGTTGATCTGCGTCCACGTGCCATCGCCGAAACCGAAGGTGTTGCCGATCCAGGAGTTTTTCGCGTTCAAGGCGGTTTCCGCGGATGCCGTGAAGCTGACCGATGCCGCCGTCATTCCGGCCGCATAGGCAAACACAGCAAACCAGGTTTTGAACGTGAAACGGGCCAAAGTTATTCCTCCAATCAGGGCCGTGCCGCGATGGGGTAAAAGCCCGCGCGGATGCAAAATCCAATGAGATGACAGCTGGGGCCGCTAGAAGCGACGCAAGAACACGAGACTGATTCCCGCAAGACACGACGTATAAGAAGGGGCGTTGAGCGCAGATTCGCCGCAGCCCGAACCCGGTCGAATACAAGCGCTCGGCGCGTGACGCACGCGCCATCCCCGGCCCCCGTCCACACGGCTCACATTACGCGGAAAGAATGCCGCGACGAAAATCGAAAATAATTCAAAAATATTCGACGCTTTAAGCGTCGTGAAAGAAAATGATTTAAAAATCGATTAAATGAAAATGGCCGTGCACGGCGGGGTCCCGCGGCGCCTTGGCGCCCCATCCTTACCGATGCCGCCTGACTCCGGCTGCACTTCTTACGGATTACGACAGCCACAAGACACAAGCATAAAAATCTATTGCGAATGGATAACGAAACACCCTGTTGCAATCTGATTCATTTATCCATTTCATTCCCGTTTTTTCATCAATTTATTTTCCCTAGAATCGAATGCACTTCCGTTGCGATGCGAAGCGAGCGCGCTCTTGCCCTCAAGCCCTGTTCCTGACTTGAGACGACTCGCGCGATCCTTCGCCCGGCCCATCCGCTTCACACCATGGACGGTTCATGACTGCTAGCGCACTGCCCTTAGCGCCTTCTCACTCTCGCCGCATCCTGCAGCTCGACGGCTTGCGCGCCATCGCCGTGCTCGCGGTATTCGCCCAGCACGCCTTGAAAGCGCCGCTGTGGATGGGCGTCGATCTGTTTTTTGTTTTGAGCGGTTTCCTGATTACCGGCATCCTGCTCGAGCGCAAGGCGCGCCAGCAGTCGTATTTCGGCTATTTCTATGCACGCCGGGCGCGGCGCATCCTGCCGCCTTATCTGCTGCTGATGGTGGTGTCGTCGATTCTGTTCGGCATCGGCTGGGCGCAGCACTGGCAGTGGTATGCGTTCTTCGCGACCAATATTGGCGACGCGCTCAATCAAAGCGGTCACGACAGCCTGAATGTGCTGTGGTCGCTGGCGGTCGAAGAGCAGTTCTATATTTTCTGGCCGTTCGTGATCCTGTTGCTGCCCGAGCGCGTGCTCGGCTACGTGGCGGCTGCGTTGATCGTGCTGGTGCCGGTGCTGCGCGCGGTCGCCACGCCCTGGTTCGATTCGTTCTGGCCGATCTACTACCTGACGCCGTTCCGCATGGACCTGCTGGCCGCCGGCGCATTGCTCGCCGTCGCCGTACGGCGCGACCGCAACGCACTCGAGCCGTTCAAGGGCCTCGCCGTGCTCGGCTTTTTCGCCGCGCTCGCCGTGCTGGCGTGGCTGCATCTGCACTATCCGCGGTTCCGGGCTGCCAATACGCCGCTATCGAATGCCGCGCTCTACAGCGTTTCATTGGTGCTTTGTACTTCGGTCGTGGTCATCGCCCTGCAAAGCAAGGGCATCGTCAAGCGGCTGCTGTGCAACCCCGTGCTGGTTTATATCGGCACGATCAGCTACACGATCTATCTGATTCACCTGAGCGTGCTGTACACGCTGTGGCCCCTGCATCTGAACCGCTATCTGACGGCGGCGCTGGCACTCGCGATCACCCTCGCCTACGCCAGCATCACGTGGTTCGCGTTCGAAAAACGTTTGATCTTCGGCTCGGCAGGCAAAACGCATGCACCCGCCGGCAGCGTGTCGGGGGGCGCAACGCGAGCGCCGCAAAGCCGCGCATGAGGCGCCGCGCGTGGCTCGCTGCGAGCGTGTCGGCCGCTGCGTCAGTGCTGCTTTCGCTGACACTGGATGCGCACGCCAGCGGACCTGCATCGCAGGTGCTGGTGGACGCCTACGGCGATTCGACCACGCTCGGCATTACGTGCAGCGAGGGCCACTGCGGACCGCAGCCACAAAACGCCGTGTCGTATCTGCAGGACGAGTTACAAGCCAGGTACGGTCAAAAGGTGCGCGTCACGAATTACGGCGTGGGCGGCACGATGGCGAGCCAGTTGCGCGACGGCACCGGCAGCCGCCGCGCCGGCCCGACCGCCGGCTTGCCGTGGCAGGAACGGCTCGCGGCTTCGTCCGCGCAGATCGTATTGATCAACTACGGCATTAACGAAGTGATGCAGAACCAGACGCCCGAGCAGTTTTACGCAGCGGAAACGACGCTCGTGAAAACCGCCCGCGCGCTCGGCAAGGAGCCGGTTTTACAGACCTCGAATCCGATGCCCGACAACCACCTGAACGCGCGGCTCGCCGCGATGGTCGCGATGACGCGCCGGGTGGCCGCCGAACAGCAGGTGCCGCTCGTCGATCAGTTCGCGTACGTCAGCAATCTGCCGGACTGGAAGACGCTGATGTCCGACGGCGCGCATCCCAAGCCAGGTTTGTACCGGCTCAAGGCGGAACAGGATTTTCAGGTCGTCGATCCGCTAGTGCGGCGACTGCTGGACGGCACGCTTTGAAGCTCCTTTTTCAAGTGCACTTCTCTTTCTCTTTTACCAATATCGAAGGCAAGCTATGAGCCAACCACGCAAAGCGATCATCACCGGCGTTTCCGGACAGGACGGCGCCTATCTGACCAAACTGTTGCTCGACAAGGGCTACCACGTGACCGGCACCTACCGGCGCACGAGTTCGGTCAACTTCTGGCGCATTCGTGAGCTCGGCGTGCTCGATCATCCGAATCTGCGTCTGGTCGAACACGACCTGACCGATCTGGGCTCGACGCTGCGCCTGCTCGAAGGCGCGCAGGCCGACGAGCTGTACAACCTCGCCGCGCAGAGCTTCGTGGGGGTCTCGTTCGACCAGCCCGTGACGACCGCCGAAGTGACCGGCATCGGCGCGCTGAATCTGCTCGAAGGCATCCGCATTCTGAATCCGAAGACCCGTTACTACCAGGCGTCGACCTCGGAAATGTTCGGTCTCGTGCAGGCAGTGCCGCAACGCGAGGACACGCCGTTCTATCCGCGCAGCCCGTATGGTGTGGCCAAGCTGTTCGCGCACTGGTCGACCATCAACTATCGCGAGTCATACAACCTGTTTGCAAGCAGCGGGATTCTGTTCAATCACGAATCGCCGCTACGTGGCCGCGAATTCGTCACGCGCAAGATCACGGACACCGTCGCGAAGATCAAGCTCGGCAAACAGGACGTGCTGGAACTCGGCAACCTGAGCGCCAAGCGCGACTGGGGCTTCGCGCTCGAATACGTGGAAGGCATGTGGCGCATGCTGCAAGCCGATGAGCCCGATACCTTCGTGCTCGCCACCGGCCGCACCGAGACGGTTCGCGACTTCGTGCGCATGGCGTTCGCCGCAGCGGGTTATCAGATTGAATGGTCGGGCAAGGAAGAGCGTGAGACGGGTATCGACGTGGCAACCGGCAAGACGCTGGTGCGCGTGAATCCGAAGTTCTATCGCCCGGCGGAAGTGGATCTGCTGATCGGCTGCGCGGACAAGGCGCACGAGAAGCTCGGCTGGAAGCCGGAAACCACGCTTGAACAGCTGTGCCACATGATGGTTCATGCGGACTTGGGCCGCAACGAGCATCACGAGACGTTCTAATACTGTCCTGAGTGACGGCTGCGCGAGCGGCCGTCACTCCATGAAAAAAGGCCTGGTCGCAATGATTCAGGCCTTTTTTCTATTGCGTCATGAAGCCTTCAATGCACGCCACCCGCCGCGATCGCCTCGCTATACACCGACGCCACACGCTTCGCGATCACCGAATTATCGAAGTTCTCGCGCGCATAGCGGCGGCAGGCATCGGCATCCGGCAACTTCAGTGAGCCGTTCAACGCGCCTGCCAGGCCTTCAGCGATCGCCTTCGCACCGGTCTCCGGCAACACCAGATTCGGCGACAAACCCGCCACCGCTTCCGGCAAACCGCCCACCGGCGTCACCAGCACGGGCGTGCCGGAAGCCAGCGATTCAACGGTAATTAGCCCGAAGCCTTCGAGCGCCACCGTCGGCACCACGCTGATATTCGCCGCACGGTACAACGCGGCCAGATGCTGATCGGGCACGAAGCCCAGCAGCTTCACGTTGTCCTCGAGGCCCGCCTCGGTGATACGCGCCTGCAATTCGCCTTCGAGCCGCCCCTTGCCCGCGATCAGCAACAGCACATCGGGCTCAGTGCGCTTGAGCAGCTTCACCGCATCGATCAGATCTTCCAGACCCATGCGGCGCACCAGACGCCGCACGGCCAGCACGATCGGCCGGTCCTGCGGCAGTTGCAGCTTCAGACGCGCTTCGGCCGGCGTGATCGGCAGATTGAACTGCTCGACATCCACGCAGCCCGGCACCACGCGCACGCGGTCCGGCGCGATGCGATAGCGCGAAGTCAGAATCTTGCCGAACGCTTCCGACAACACGATCAGCCGCGACGAGCGCGCATACACCGATTGCTCCAGATAGCGCTTCGCGCGCTGGCCGAGCGAATCGGCGCCTTCGACGTGACTCTCGTCGGCCCACGGTCCCTGGAAATGCGACACCTGCGGAATGCCGCGCGTCACGTCGAGACCCGGAAACGTGTACAGCGCGAAGTGCGACGAAATCACATCGGGACGCGAAGTGCTGATCTCCTGGCGCAGCGCGCGGCGTGCCGCCATCAAGCGCAGCGGCAGCGACTGCGCGGCGGAGCCGAAACCGTTGATCGCGCCACCGGTGTCCGCGGCTACTTTGGGTGAGCCGGCCACCACGCCGCGCACCGCGACGCCCGCGCCCGGCAATGCGCCGACCAGCGAGTAATACATGCGGTCGAGACCGCCCGCGCGTTCCGGAAACCAGTGCATCCCGATCTGCAGCGATTTGATTGATCTTGAGGTCATAGTTGTTGTCCCTGAGCGTTCTGAGCGTTGTGGTGGATTGTCTGCCCGGCCAGCGTGTTGAGCGTCAGCGCGTCGGTCTTGGCGACCACTGCGGCTTCCGCTTCGCTGCGTCGGCGGTCCTTCTGCTGCCCCGCCAGTTGCCGGTACAGCGCGATGTATTGCTCGGCCATCCGCGCCCAGCCAAAGCCGGTCGCAAGTTCGTTGGCGGCGACGCCCATCGCGCGGCGCGCATCGTCGTTGTCGGCAAGACGTGCGACAGCGCCCGCCAATGCCTTGGGATCGTCCGGGTCGTCGAGCACGATGCCGCATTCCGGCGTGATGATTTCCGCACCGCCCGCCGTGCGCGCCGTGACCACCGGCAGACCCGCGGCCATCGCTTCGAGCAGCGACAGGCTCATCGCCTCATAGCGAGACGGAAACACGAACGCGTCGACCGAATGCATCAGCACCGGCATTTCTTTGACCAGCCCGAGAAAATGCACGCGATGCGCAATGCCGAGCGCCTTCGCCTGTTCCGGATACGGGCTGCCCGGCAGAAAACCGGCCACTGCGATCTGCACGTGTTCGGGCAGATGCTTGAGCGCCTGCAACACCGTGCCGAGGTTCTTGCGCGGCGTGCGCAAGTCGCCGACGAACAGCAGCAGGAACGCGTCCGCCGGCAAGCCGAACTTCGCGCGGTCGCCCGTGGCGGCCGCGAAGCCTTGCGTATCGACGCCGTTGTAGATCACGTCGACCCGGTTATGAGGCGTCAAGCCGATCGCGCGAATTTCATCGGCGACCTTTTGCGACACCGCCGTGATCACCTTCGAGCGCCGGTAAGCCCAGCGTTCGAGCAGTGCGTTGCAGCGCGTATAGACCGACTGATACGCGGACCACACGCCCTTCGTGAGCCCGAACGGGTAGTACTTGCTGCCGAACCAGCCGCTATGCACGAAGTGCGAGGTGTTGACATCGGCAGGCGCCCACGTAATGAAGCCGTTCACGTGCAGCACGTCGAATTCGCGGCGATGCGAGCGCAGCCACATCGCGCTTTTGAAGGCGAACACCTGCTGGCGCAGCAGATTGGTGGGCCACCAGCGGCCGATCTTCATCGGCACCCAGCGTACATTCGGATGCGCGAGCAAATCCGGCGCAACGTGCGACGCAACCAGCGTCACACCGATGTTTTCCTCGAGGGCGGCGCGCGCAATCTCGTGGTTGACGCGCCCCTGGCCGTCGTTATGGCGCACGACGTGCGTGACAATGGCGACTCTCAATCAGTGCCTCCGTGGAAAAGTAGCGTGCGTCTGCGGTTCATCTTTTCGTAGTGCACCGCGGATAGGATCGAAAAAACACTCATGAAAAGCAGCAGGCCGCCGGTGCCGACTAGCGAATTGGTGAACACCAGCATCGCGAAGGTCGCGAGACTGAGGCTCAGGCAGGCCGAAACGAATTTGTCGTTGCGCAGCTTGAACGACGCGAGCGCCGCGCGCACCACCAGCCACACGATGCCGGACATGTAGAGCAAGGTGCCGGGCCAGCCCAGCACGAACGGAATGTTCATCACGCCGCTGTCGAAGTTGCCGTACTGGCCGAGTTGGCCGCCGTCGTTCGAGAGCTTGGTCGAGGTACCGGTCGCGCCCATGCCTTCGCCGGAGACGTCGGTAAAGGCCGTCTTCGCAAAGGTCGCGTAGAACTCGTTACGCGCGGCGTAACTCTGGTCGTCGCTCAGGTTGACGAGCGTGTTCAGGCGCGCCTGCATCCGCTCGGCCACCGGGCCGACCGTAAGCAGCGGCACGCAAAGACCGGCAAGCAGCACCGCACTCGCCACGATCCGCACGCGCACCTTGTTGTTCGCCTTGACCAGCTGGATCAGGAGCGCGATCACCCAGCCGCCCCACGTCGAGCGCACGAGGCTCAGCGCGAAAGCGAAGAAGCCCAGCGCCGCCGCAACCCAGCGCACGCGGTGCGTCGCCGCCATCACGTAGACCATCGCGCCCATCATCGCGAACGCGAACGGTCCCGACGAGTTCATCGTGCTGAACACGCGTACGCCCATCGGCACGGGATCGCCCTGCGAATTCATCTGCGAGCCGAGCATCCACAGCGCGTCCCACGGCGGCATGATGAAGAACTGGATCAGGCCGTAGCCGCCCATCACCAGCATGCCCCAGATGAAGGTACTCACGATCGTGTCGCGATACTTCGGGTACTGGCGCGTGTGCGCCATGATGTGAAAGCCGATCAGGATCGGATAGAGCCAGTTCGCGAGGTCATAGGTCGCGGCGAGCGGCCCGCTCGACATCACACCGATCATGAACGCGTAGGCGAGCCCCATCAGAACCAGCAGCACCGGCAAGCCGCGACGCTGCGAAAGCAGCTTGTAGTAGCGGAGCAAGGAAAGCGCACTGATCATCGTCACCGCGAGCGGCGCGACCTGGATCAGGCTGGTCGGCGTGAACGAGCCTTTGGACCAGTCGGCAAGTCGCCGCACCTCCGGGCTCAGGAACCACAGCCACCACATGAAGCCGATGTAGCGCGCCGGGCTCTTGAAGTAGAGCCACAGGCCCGTCAGGATCGCGAGCACCGGGAAACCGAGCGTGAGCACCGTGCCCTGATGCGCGATGATCAACATCACGGTGATCAGCCACAGTAAGGCCTCCGGCAGCCACTCCTTGCGAGCGCCGGACAGTACCCGCTCCGCGTTATCGCCGCCTCGCGCAATCGTCGACATCGTTTAGAGGCCTCCGCGTGATTCGCGCGGGCCAGGGCGTTGGCCTTGCCCCTGGCTGCCCGCGCGAACTCGCGCCGGTTGGTTCACCGCGGTACGCGGCGCCTTTGCCACGGCATCGGCGTCCGCCGCGCCGGCCACAACGCGTCCGCGCGACGCTGCGCGCGCCCGCAGCATCTCCTGCGTGATTCTCACGTGCTGCATCGCATAGTTCTGCGTGGTCAGATCGCGCGACAGCAAACCGGCGGCGGCCGCCTGTGCCTGGTGCAACGCGTCCGCGGGAGAAGCCGCCAGCTGGTCCACCGCCTCACGCAACGCTTGGGGATTGAACGGCGGGATGTAAGCCGCCTCGCCCGCCGGAAAGTAATCCTGCAACGCGCCGACGTTGGTGACCACCATCGGCTTGCCGACCGCCGCCGCCTCCAGCATCACGGTGATGCCTGAGGCGTGCGAATTCGGCCGCAGAGGCACGACGATCACGTCGGCCCAGTCGTAGAGTTCGTGCTGCTTCTTGATCCCGGAGAACAACGCGATCTCCACATTCGGCGCACGCAGCGAGGCGGGAATCCGCCGGCGTGTCGCAAGCTTCACCGTGTAGCGCGCATCGTTGCCGAAGGCCTTGATGAGCGTCTCCCAATCGCGGTCGCGATCGTTGCCGATCGCCGCGATGCGGATCGGCGTATGCGGCGTCCATTCGGTCGGCGCCTTCACGGGAAAGTCCTGCGTGTTCAGGCCGTACAGGAGCGGCTTCGCGTCGCGATTGAAAAAGCGCTGGCACAGCTCGGCGTTTTCGCTGGCGAGCGTCGTCAGCTGGTCGGCGCGCGTCATCAGCTTGCGATAGAGCCAGCTGCGCAGAATTCCATAGGAAGGCCATTTATCGAGCAGCCACACGCTTTGCGCCAGCAGCAAGGGGCTGGCATTAGCGCCCGCCTTGCGGCCGCTCAGCAGCAACATCAGCGCGGCGGACAGCCATTCCTGCTCGGTATGCGTCCAGATGACGTCCGAGCGCAGCATCTCGTCGCGGTTGCGCCACGTATGGATGAAGTCGAACCCGAACGCCGCCTTCAGCGCGCGGCGCAGCAAACGCACCGGTTTGCTTTCGCGTGCGTCCTGCGAGTAGGTCAGCCTGAATGCATCGGATTCGGCATGGTGATACCCGTACAGGCAGCCGATGTTGTCGCCGGGCCGGTAAAAGCGCGGGTCGGCGCCATAAAACAGATGAACGTGAACTTTCGTACTCATGCAGACACTCCGCTCTGCCGGTGGAAAGGGGCATCGGCCCGCGCGAGCAGGCGCCAGTGCCGATGCACGAACGTGCAGGACGTTGGGGACACGTGAGCGCTCGCGGGCGTCACGCGGTCCGCGACAACGCGCGGCGCGCCTCATGCGCGCCGGTGCGCACCGCACGCCAGCGCGACAGCCTCAGGCTCGCCTGTTTCGACACCAGCGCAAGCGCGGCGTGCGTGAGGCCCGGATAAACGCGCGTGCCCACCAGCGTCCACCACCACCACGCAGTTTCGCGGCGCAGCGGCGGCAACTGGTCGCGCAGGATCAGGTGGAAGTTGAAGGCGGCGTTACGCAACGCCGCCATGGTTTGCGCGTCGCGCCGGTCGTCGTCGAAACGCTCGGCCGGGAAATGGTCGACGGCCACGCGCGGGTCGTACATCAGCTTCCAGCCGGCGTTCTTCACGGCGAGGCTGAAGGCCATGTCGTTATGAACCTGGGCACCCGCGCCACGCAGGCGCTGATCGAAACGGATCGTGCGGACCGCGTCGCGCCGGTAGCTCATGTTGGCGCCCTTCAGGATGTCGACTTCGCGTGCGCCGCCCACACCCAGGTGGTGATTGCCGATGATCTTGCCGTGCGCCGTGACCTTGCCGACCAGCGGCCGCTCGCCGTCGAGCACGCGGCCTTTTTCGTGCACCCAGTCGCGGCCGCCCAGCGCACCCAGGCGCGCGTCGCCTTCGAACGCGGCAGCAATCCGCTGGACCCAGTCGACGTGCGGCGCGGCGTCGTCGTCGGTGATCGCGATCACGTCGCCTTTGGCCGCATCCAGTCCGCGATTCAAAGCCGCGACCTGGCCCGGCACCTCCACCAGCGCGACGGACAACGGCAAGCTGCCGGGCACGGCCGGATCGCGGAGGCAGGTGTGGGTCGCTTCGTCGTCGGCGCGCGCGACCACCACCACTTCGTCCGGCGCGCGCGACTGCCGTTGCAACGCCGCAAGGCAGCGCGCCAGGTCGGCCGGGCGGCGGTAGGTCGGAACCAGTACGGTGACTTTCATCGTGATGTCCTTTTCTATCGTGTTTGCGCTGGCATCAGCACACTGGGCTCAGCCTCGTGGCTCAGGTGCTCAGATATTCCTGGACCGCTGCATAGCCACGGTCGTAGCCGCCGCGCGAGCGCGCCGGCATACCGTTGAAGATGCCGCCCTGCACGTGCACGCCGGCGGCACGCAGGCGCTTCAACGCCTCGGCAATCTCGCCTTCGTTATGCACGCCCGAACGCATCACGAAGAAGGTCGAACCGGCATAGGCGCCGATGATCGATGCATCGGTCACGGCCAGCACCGGCGGCGTGTCGATGAGAATCACGTCGTAACGCTTGGCAAGGCCCTCCAGGTATTGCGGAAGACGCGGCGACATCAGCAGTTCCGACGGATTCGGCGGACGGCGGCCACACGAGATGAAGCTCAGGCCTTCGACGTTCGAGGCGCGGATCGCTTCTTCGAGCGAGATCTGCCCGCTCAGCAATTCCGACAGGCCGTTGTCCTGCGCGCCGCCCACATAACGTTCGAGCGCACCGCGACGCATATCGCCGTCGATCATCAAGACGCGTTTGCCCGAATTCGCGAGCAGCACCGCCAGATTGACCGTCAGGAAGCTCTTGCCGACGCCGGCCATGGGGCCGGTCAGCATGACGATGCGGTTCTTCGCGTCCATCATCGTGAACTGCATGGACGTGCGCAGACTGCGCAGGCTCTCGATCGTGACGTCCTTCGGCCGCGCATCCGCCAGCACCGAACGCAGGCGTTCGCCGCCGCGCTGGAAGCTGCTTTCGAGCAGAGCCTGTTCGGCGCTCAAGGGCACGAGACCGTACACCGGCAGATGGAATGCGCGCTCGATATGGTCGGGGTCGTCGATGCCCTTGAACATATTGCGGCGCAGGAACACGAAGCCGGTGCCGCAGATCAGGCCCAGAATCACTGCGGCCGAGAGAATCAGCACCTTCTTCGGCTTGACCGGCGCACCCGGACGCATCGCCTGGTCGACGATGTGCACGTTGCCGCCGGTACCGGCCTTCTGCACCGACAATTCCTGCACGCGGTTGAGCAGCAGCACGTAGATGTCTTCCGCCACCTTCGCATCGCGTTGCAACTGCACGGCCTTGACTTCGGTTGCCGGCAGATCGCGGAAGCGGTCAGCGTATTTGGCGCGTTGCGCCTCCAGTTCGGCCATCTGCTGGCGCGCGGCCACGAGCATCGGATGGTCGTCGCCGTAACGCTCGGTCAGTTGCGCCATCTGCAGACGCAAACCGGCGATCTGCTGCTCGTACTGCACGCTGCCTTCGAGGTAGACCTTGGCTTCATCGCTCGCATTGATCGAGCCGGATTGACGCTGGTAAGCGGTCAACGCGGCTTCGGCGCGTTCGAGATCGGCCTTCAGGCGCGGCTCTTCGCTCTTCAGGAAGTCGAGCATCTTGCTCGCGTCGACCTGCTTGTTCGACACGTGCTGACGGACATACGACTGCGCGAGCGCATTGGCCACCAGCGCGGCGTGCTCAGGACTCTTGTCTTCCAGCGAGATCTGGATCACGCCGGTCTGCTTGCCCTGCTCCTGCACGGTGATCGCCGACTGGAACGCGGTGATCGCGTCGAGGTCGTTAAAACGCGTCACGGTGAACTCTTCACCCGGGCGGGCCACCAGCTTGTTGACGAGGATCGTCACGCCGCCGCCCTGCTCCTGCTGGCCCACCTGGCCGCGCAGCAGCAGCGTGCCGTTCTTTGCGTAGAGCTCGTAGTGCTGTTCGTCGAACACCTTCATCGTCAGCTTCTCGCCTTCGAGCGCGGGCACGACGTCGAGCGTGTCGATGTCGGCCTCTTCACCGCCCCAAGCATATGAAGCCAGACCCAGCCACGGCGCCGCCGGCTGGCCGGGCGTCGCCAGGTGCGCGGCAATGCTGCCGAGCAGCGGAATCGTCTTCGGCACGACGCTGAAGTTCAGCTTCAGTTGCTGGACCACCGGGCCGACTACGCCGCGGCTCTTGATGATTTCGATTTCGGCATCGGTAGGCAGCGAAGTCGAGCCGGTGGTGATGGCCGCGCCCGTTTGCGTCTGCGTGAGCGCCTGCGAGGTGTTGTCGGACTGCTCGACCCGCACATGCGCATCGGCCGAATAGATCGGCTTGGCGAGGAAACAGTACGCGGCGGCCAGCGCGACGATCGCCGCGGCGATCGTGATCAGCCACCAGATGTCGTCGAGGATCACCTGCACCAGTTGCCCGAGGACGACGTCCTCTTCTTCGGTCTTGATCGGACCGGCCATGTGTGGAGAGATTTGGTTGCTCACAATTCGATCCCGTTTCGGTTGCTTCGGCGTGGGCTTCAGCGGGTGCTCTGGCATGGGCTTGCGCGTTTGCCTCGGCGTTTGCTTCGGTCCCGCGCCCTTTGAGAGCGGCGCGGGCCTGTCGACGGCTCAGACAGTAGTTATCTCGTCAACTGCTTCAGGTAGAACAACGTCTGTACGCTCGGCAGGACTTGCTGCAACACACGGTTGAACGTGGTCGAAGCGGCGGTGCCCACATACACGACATCCATCGGCTGCAACTGGAACTGGGACGACAGCATGATCGCGTCGGGCTGCGTCATGTCGAGGCGGTACACGTCCGGCGTGGTCGGATGCTCGCGCATGCCGCGCATCACGAAGATCTGGCGCGGATTGGCGTCCGTGTCGAGAATGCCACCCGACTGGGTGAGCGCGTCGGCGATCGTCAGGCGGCCCTTCACCATCGGCAGCTGGATCGGCGTCTTCACTTCGCCCATCACGAAGATGCGGCTGTCGTTGTGATCCGGCACGTTGATCACGTCGCCGTTTTGCAGCATGACGTTCTGCGTGGTGTCGCCCTGGTCGAGCATGCGGTTGGCGTCGAGCACGTAGAGCTTGTTGTTGCGCGTGAGGCGCACACGCTGGATGTCGGCGTCGCTGTTGGTGCCGCCCGAACGCGTGATCGCGTCGACCAGCGTGAGCGGCACGTCGCTGATGGCGAGCGGGCCCGGCGTCTTCACGTCGCCGGTCACCTGCACTTTCTGGCCGCGGTACGACAGCACGCGCACGTCGACCTGCGGATTGCGGATGTAGCGCACGAGGCCGGCGCTCAACTGATCGCGCACTTCGCCCACGGTTTTGCCCGCGGCCTTGATGCGGCCGACGAACGGGAAAAAGATCGTGCCGTCGGGGGCAATCGTCTGGCCGTACGGATCGGCCTGGCCCGGCAGCGCGGCGGTATACGGCTGCTGCAAGGCGCCGCCGATCGACTGCGTGGTGTTGCCGCCCGCGGACAGCGTGCTGCCCTGCGGGGTCGTCAATTCCGGGTGGTCCCACACGGTGATGCCGAGAATGTCCTGCGGCGAGAGCCGGTACACGTACTGCGACGGATCGCTATAGTGCGAAGTCGGCAACGCCTGTTGCGCGGCAGTGGCTTGCGCCTGAGCTTGCGCCGCCACCAGCGGGCCGTCGATCAGATGAACCGGATAGGTTTCGTTAGCTTGCTGACTCGGGTGCTGGCCGTCGTCTTTCAGACGGGACGTGTCGAGATAATTGCCAGGTGCGGTAGCGCAGGCCGACAGAAAGGACGTCAGCAAAAGCGTGGCGGCGAGTTTCGAATTGACGTTCGCGAATGTGTGTGCAGTGCGTTTTTTCATCAGCATATTTTCTTCAGCCATCCCATGACCAGGTGTTCGATGAGCACGAGACTCTCCCTATAGTCGGCTTCCTTGCCGCCGTGCGGATCGGCGACGTCGGAATCGTCTTCCCACTTGCCGAGCGGATAGACCTTGCCGCGCGAAGCCGGATCGAGCGCTTCAACCGCGCTCACCTGCGAGCGCTCGCTGACGAGTACGAGATCGGCTGCGCGCACGAGCTGGCGGTCGAGGCGCCGCGAATAGTGGATGCCGGAGGCGACACCCTGCTCGGCGAGCAGGCGCCGCATCACCGGGTCCATGGCGTGGCCGTTGGTGGCGCGGAGACCCGCGGAATGAAACGCGATCGGCGCTGAGGACGGCCGCGACGGCGCGCGCTGCCGGGCCTTGAACAGCATCTCGGCTGCGGGCGAACGGCACACGTTGGCGTGGCAGACGATCAGAACGTTGGCGAACATGGCGGGCTCCTTAGTGAGGCTTTGGCTACACGGCGGCTTATTGGCCAACTTATTGGCCAACTTACTGGCCGGCCTCGACCGTCTCTGCCGCGTCTACCGTGACCGGCAGACCGTTCGCGCCGACTTTCGCCGGCGCATTGCGCAGCGCGTGCTGACGGCCGATCGCGTGATACTCGATACCGAGTTCGAGCAGCGCGTCCGGTTCGTACAGATTGCGGCCGTCGAAAATCAGCGGCGTGGTGAGGCTCTCCTTGAGCGAACCGAAGTCCGGACTCTTGAAGACCTTCCATTCGGTGAGGATCACCAGTGCATCGGCACCCTCGGCCGCTTCCATCTCTTCATTCACGAACGACAGGCGCGCATGCTGTTGCGGCACGTCCTTCAGATCGAGTGCGAACACGCGCTTCGATTCGTCGATCGCGACCGGGTCGTAGGCCTTCACGCGTGCGCCGCGGCGCAGCAGTTCGGCGATCAGCGGGCGGCTCGGCGCTTCGCGCATGTCGTCGGTATTCGGCTTGAAGGCGAGGCCCCACACGCCGAAGGTGCGATCCGACAGGTCTTCGCCCAGACGGTCGACGATCTTCTGCGCAAGGATCTTTTTCTGCGTGTCGTTAACGGCTTCCACCGCTTCGAGAATGCGCAGATTGGCCTTGTGGTCGGCCGCCGTGCGAATCAGCGCCTGCACGTCTTTCGGGAAGCACGAGCCGCCGTAACCGCAACCGGCATACAGGAAGTCATAGCCGATGCGCGGATCGGAACCGATGCCGCGGCGCACCGCTTCGATATCCGCGCCGACGCGGTCGGCCAGATTCGCGAGTTCGTTCATGTACGAGATACGCGTGGCGAGCATCGCGTTAGCCGCGTACTTGGTGAACTCGGCCGAACGCACGTCCATGTACAGCGTGCGTTCGCGATTGCGGTTGAACGGCGCATAGAGGCGCTTCATCAGCTCGCGCGCTTTCTCGCCGGGCACGTCTTCATCGCAGCCGAGCACGATTCGATCGGGGCGCGTGAAATCTTCCACGGCCGCGCCTTCTTTCAGGAATTCCGGATTCGACACCACGGAGAACATGTGGCTCGCGTTGCGCGCGGCCAGTTCCTCGGCGATCACGTCGCGCACGCGCGAAGCCGTGCCGACCGGCACCGTCGATTTGTCGACGATCACCTTGAAGCCCGTCATATGGCGGCCGATATTGCGCGCGGCGGCCAGCACGTATTGCAGGTCGGCGGAACCGTCTTCGTCGGAAGGCGTGCCCACCGCGATGAACTGGATGTCGCCGTGCGCGACCGCGGCCTCGATGTCGGTCGAGAACTTGAGGCGGCCGGCCTTGCGATTGCGCGCAATGATTTCCTGCAGACCCGGTTCATGGATCGGCACGCCGCCGTTGTTGAGCACGTCGATCTTGCGTTGATCGACGTCGAGACAGAACACGTCGTGGCCGATGTCGGCGAGACATGCGCCCGTTACGAGGCCTACGTAGCCACTACCGATGATCGTCAGGTTCATGTATTACACCTCGGAAAATGGAGTTGATTCGG
Source organism: Paraburkholderia sp. SECH2 (assembly GCF_030464795.1). Taxonomy (NCBI): domain Bacteria; kingdom Pseudomonadati; phylum Pseudomonadota; class Betaproteobacteria; order Burkholderiales; family Burkholderiaceae; genus Paraburkholderia; species Paraburkholderia sp. SECH2. Next base: position 196,848 of record NZ_JALPRH010000004.1, on the reverse strand, counting down.
GAGAGCGGCCGCGCGTTGCACGGCTGCGCCTCAATATGCGTTGCTGCCCACAAAGCCCTTCCACAGCGTCAGCACGACGATCTTGATGTCGAGCCAGAAGGTCCAGTGCTGCATGTAGTACAGATCGAGCTTGACGCGGCCCATCATCTTTTCGATGCGATCGGTTTCGCCGCGATAGCCGTTGATCTGCGCCCACCCGGTGATGCCCGGCTTGATCCGGTAACGGTGCATGTAGCCCTTCACCAGATCCTTGTAGATGTCGTCGTGTTCGAGCGCGTGCGGACGCGGACCCACGACCGACATCTCGCCGCGCAACACGTTGATGAACTGCGGCAATTCGTCGAGGCTGGTGCGCCGCAGGAACGCGCCGACCGCGGTGATGCGCGGATCGCGCCGGGTCGCCTGGGTGATCTTGCCGGCCTCTTCCTTGTGCATCTTCATCGAGCGAAACTTGTAGATCTCGAACTGGTTGCCGTCGATGCCCTTGCGCTTCTGGCGGAAGAACACCGGGCCCGGCGAGCTCACCTTCACCATCACCGCGATCACCAGCATCACCGGCGACAGCGCTGTCAATGCCGCCAGCGCGAACAGCCGGTCGAAGATGCGCTTGGGCAGCACGCGCAGATCGGTGATCGGCGAGGCGGCCAGGTTGATCGCCGGCACACCGAGCAGGTCCACCATCGGCTGATTGAAGAGCGTGAGGCTGCGAACGTCCGGAATGAAGCGGATGTTCACGAAGTCGTTCTTCAGGTCCATCACGAAGCGATGGATCGCCTTCTCCTTCGAGATCGGCAGCGCGAGCCACAGTTCGCGAATCGCCCGCTGACGCACCAGTTGAAGCATCCGCGAGTAGTCGCGCTCGACCGGCACGCCTTCGATCGCATCGCTCGCATCCGGATCTTCATACGGGTTGATCGTGCCCTCCTCGTCGAACAGCACGACGGGGCTAAAGCCAGCTTCCGGGCGGCTGCGCATCTGTTCGATCAGGAAGCGCCCATACGGCGCGCCGCCGACGATCGCCACCGCGCGCTGATTGAAGCCTTCGCGGCGCAGTCCGCGCAGGATCGAATAGACGATCACCTTGGTGACGATCAGCAGCACGATCGTGGCGATCGCCCAGTAAAACAGCCACAGACGCGACAGGCTGTCCGAACGGTGCAGGCTGAAGCTGATCAGGATGCCGGTGATCTCCACCATCACCCAGCCGCCTGCAACGCGGCACAGCAGGTCGTACAGCGGCTTGCCGCGCCACGACTGATAGATCCCGAGCGCAGGGAAGAACACCACCACGAGCAGGCAGTCGAACGCGAGCGACACGCTTTGGACGTCGTCCAGCCACACCAATTTCCCGCTGTGCACGGCCGTCGCGATAGCCGCGCCGAGCGCGACCATGGCGATGTCGATGATTCTCGATAGAACGCTCAGCATGAGCTGCCCCTCAGTTCGTCAGTCAAGTGCCATCCGTTGGTTGGTTGAATTCCCGTCACACTCATCACGTCCTGCCACCGGGAGCGCAACGCCGGTATTCGCGCCCGCAGATCGATGCGCGGCGCGAAACTGATTGACCCGGTGTTAATTACCCTGCCGCTTTCCGGATTAAAAAAATTCCTGAACGGACGATCCGGAAAACAGGTGTCGAAATGAGTGAATACCCTTGTACAGGTATAGATAAAGCGGTATTAAAATTCGGACTGCAAGACAGCAAAATATCTCAAAATGTATCGGTCATTTTTTCGATATTTTTTCGGAATTTTGCGCGGCAATTGTTACCGATTTCGCGTTTGAGAGGCCGGTTTCTTGCCTTTCTGGAAGCGGATGTGAGCCAGGCTGTCCGTTTTCCTACGAAGCTTACGCCCCGCCTTTCGTCCCCATTCTGCGTCATTCCGCCGGATAAAAAAATCACCTGTTATTTTTTTCGGGTAATTTTTCTTTTTTAAAAATTGGCCGGACATTTTTTCTTCACGAAACAGTCAATTTTATTAGACGGTTTATATAGTTTCTATTTAACGCGCTTTTATTCATTCTTTACTTCGTGATAAAACTCGACGCATTCACCCAGCCTCGAGGAGTCCATCATGACAGCTCCGGTTACGGCCACACCTGCCGACACCCGGTCCACGCAAGCTATGCACCTAAACGTCAAGCTCAAAGTTCATCCCGTGATTCTGGCGGGCGGCTCCGGTACACGCTTGTGGCCGATGTCGCGCGAGCAGCATCCGAAACAGCTGATTGGCCTGCTCGGCGACGACTCGCTGCTGCAGTCGACCACGCGCCGGCTCGACGGGCTCGAAACGGGCCATCCGCTTGCGGAGCAACTCGTCGTGGTGGCCAATGAAGAACAGCGCTTCACCACAGCCGAGCAATTGCGGACGAGCGGCAAGCCGACCCGGCTGATTCTCGAGCCCGCCGGCCGCGATACGGCGCCGGCGCTGACGGTGGCCGCGCTTTCGATCGCCGCGCAGGACGAGGACGGCATCATGGTCGTGATGCCCGCCGATCACGCGGTAACCGACAGCGCCGGTTTTCATGCAGCGGTGGCGGCCGGCGTGCAGCATGCGGCAGCCGGCCATATCGTGACGATGGGCATCGTGCCGACGCGTGCGGAAACGGGTTATGGCTACATCCGTATTGGTGCGGCGCTTGGCATGCCTAATGACGCTCGCGCAACGGACGGCGATGCGGCCGGAAAGGTCGGCGCGCACAAGCTCGATCGCTTCGTCGAAAAACCGCATCTGGAACTGGCGCAGCGGTATATCGATTCGCAGGAATACTGGTGGAACAGCGGCATTTTCATCATGCGCGCCTCGACCTGGCTGAAGGCGATCCGCCACTTCCAGCCGGCGATTTACGAAGCCTGCGACGCGGCCTTCGCAGGCGGCAAAGCGGACGGCGATTTCTTCCGCCTGCAACGCGACGCGTTCTGCGCCTCGCCGTCGAATTCGATCGACTACGCGGTGATGGAGCAACTGGGTAACGATCAGACCGCCGCATCCGGCGTGGTCGTGCCGCTGCAAGCGGGCTGGTCGGACGTGGGTTCGTGGGACGCGATCTGGGACATTTCGGAGAAAGACGCCGATCGGAACGTGGGGCGCGGCCGCGTGATGTTCGAAGGGGCAAGCTCGACCTTCGCGCATTCGGAAGGACGCCTGATCGCCTGCGTCGGCACGCAGGATCTCGTGGTGGTCGAAACGGCCGATGCGATTCTGGTCGCGGACAAATCGCGCGTGCAGGACGTCAAGAAAATCGTCGGACGGATTCGCAACGATGGCGGACTGGAAGCGACCAACCATCGCAAGGTGCATCGCCCGTGGGGCAACTACGATTCCGTCGATACCGGCGAGCGCTTCCAGGTCAAACGCATCGTCGTGAAACCGGGCGCGCGACTCTCTCTGCAAATGCATCATCACCGCGCGGAACACTGGATCGTCGTGCGCGGCACCGCACTCGTCACGCGGGGTGAAGAGCGCTTTATCGTCTCCGAAAACGAATCAGCTTATATTCCGCTGGGCGTCACTCACCGTCTCGAGAATCCGGGCAAGATGCCGCTCGAAATGATCGAGGTGCAGTCGGGCTCATATCTCGGCGAAGACGATATCGTGCGCTTCGACGATACGTATGGACGTCAATGATTCACAACGAATGAAGCGGGAACCTGCGGCTGTTGCTCCTGACGGCCGCGGGGGTATTGCTGTATCGCTAACCGCCGTGCTCACCCCGCATGGGAGATGAGTTCTGGATAGGACGGAAAACGATCTGATGCACTGCTTTCGGTTGCGGTTGCAGGTGCGGCCGGTTCGCTGGGATAACGGCGCAGCGGTCCACGGAATGCATTGAGCGGACCGTGCAAAGGCCCACCGTGATTCACCGCGACCGGCTCCGGCACATGACGCATGGCCGGCAACGGACGCGCCGCTGCAGCAGCCGCCGCAGTGGCATTCACTGCAGGTGCGGCCTCGGCTGCAGCCTGCGTACGGCATTCACGGTCGATCCACTGCCGCGCCCATTCGAGCGCGTATTCCTCCGCCGCGTCGGCCTCGGCAAAGCGCGGGCCCACGAGGCCGGAACGCTCGACGCGTTTGCCGTCCTTCATGATCTCCGCCCACGCGCGATACATGGCGTTGGGCACCTGCTCCGCCGCAACGTAGATCACATAGCCGCGCCGGTCGGCGACCTGCGTGCCGCGTGGCGCGAGGCTCATCGACAGCGAGCTGCGCTGCTGATCTTCAAGCTGTTGCGTGCGGCGTGCCGACGTGATGGCCGAATCCAGGCTGTGCATTGCCGCGCCCACCGCCCGCGCTTCTTCCATGCTTTGCAAACCGGCGCGCATGGCGGGCCGGGCTGCAGATGACGCGGATGTCGAGCTGGCCGAAGGTGTACGCGACACCGGCGGCGCGTTTGTCATACCCGTCGTCATGCCCGACAACTGGCGCGTGATATCGGCGAACGGATCCGCCGAACGCCAGTTGCTCAGGCTGCTCGATACGCCGGGCGCCTGCCACGATTCGGGGCTCTTCCACGACACACCACGCAGACCTTCGTCGCGCACACTAGGGGTTTCGGCTACCGGTGCTGCCGGTTTGGCCGCGACAGGCGGCGCCGGTTGTGGGACGTACGCGAAGGTACGTCCGGTTTTGGACAACAGCCGAACCATCTCGAGCAGCGTGCCGTTCAACTGCCATTCTTCAAAACGGCGCCGGCATGTAGGACCTGACGGATAGCGTCCCGGCAGTTTCGACCAGGGTTCGCCAGTTGTCAGGATCCACAGAACGGCATTCGCCACGATACGCGGTTCGGCGCGGGGCCGGCCGCGTCGGTTCAGACGGACGGCCGGCTCATCAGAGACAAGCGCTGCCAGCAGCGCCCATTCGTCATTGCTTAGCTCATCGAAAAACATTGGGTTTTCTCCACGCAGCCTGGCCGGGCCGCGGCTTTGGGCGGCCACGGATTCAACTTTCACGATCCGTGTGCAGCCCGCGGTTGCACAAATATGTTTTGTACGTTCTGTTTGCGGGTCAATAGCGCACTGGGTTAGTGCGGTTTGTCCCTATTGCGAAGCACAAAACGTGGTCTCACTCGTGCATGGGAGAATTTGTGCACGAAGCATACCACCACCAGGGTTTGCGTGAATATGATTGAGACAAGTGTTACGGATGGAAACAATCTTGTCCTTTTTGCTGCGTCATTTCTCGTATTGCCGTAACAGAACTGCCGTCGGTTCCGGCGCCGAAAGACGCTGTTGCACAGCACAACGGCGCGGCAACGATGGCGAATTGCGTTTACGAAATTTATATTTGAGCCACAACGCATTTCGATGCATTTTGATGGCATTTCCGCCTGGCTGCGGGATGCCTGGGCGCAGTGTTTTGGCAGCAACTGGGTGACATCGAGGTGCGATTGCCGTCGAAGCGAACACAGCGCTTCTTCATGCCGTTCGCATTCCTCTCGACGCCGCGCGAGCGCGGCGGTTTGGTTTGCTTCTAACGCACGGAGTTCGCCGCGCCCTCACCCACCACGGTCATCCATGGGCGTACGCGCCAGCGCGTCACGAGCCCCGCGAGCACATACGGATCGGCTCTGGCAAAGGCTTCGGCGGCTTCGGGCGTGTCACCTTTGAAGAGCAGCACGGCCGTGTCCACAGGCTCGGTCAAGGCTCCACCCAGTTGCAATTCACCGCGCTCGGTGGCCGCCCAGGCGAGCGCCAGATGGGCGTCGCGATACGTGCCACGCCTCTCGAGGTAGTCCGGCACGAGGTCGTACATCAACAGGTAGTGCATGGCGAGCCTCCTTTGGCTTGCGTGACTGGGACGACGGGCGGCGCATCTGCGCGGGAATTCCGTCAAGATTACCCCTGCGATCTTCAACGGGATTTTCTGCCGATTTCCTATTCATTTGCACCTGCAGCAATGCAAATTGGATGTTTAGAATTTGATCGCCCATATGGAATGACGACGGCCTAATTCATTTGCATACGCCTTACCAATTAATCCGGATTGCATAACATATTCTTGCACTGCCGTGATTCGGCCGTTTTATCGCCCGGGAGCGCCGCCAACCCCGCTCCGTAGGGGAAAACCAGCGTGCTCGCGTGTCAACCGGAATGGCATTCCGTCCGTTCTGGCAGACAGCATTTGCCATAATGGACGTGCCGAGGGGTCCTGGACGCCGTTGACGCCCACGCGCATGAACGACCAAAAACGTTTTCACCACCGATGGAGTGTCACATGAAAATCCAATCCGCTATCGCTGCGCTGGTGCTGGGTACTGTCCTCGTTTCGCCGGTGTTCGCGCAGAACAGCCAGCAAACGAAAATGGCTGACTGCAACAAGCAGGCTGCCGACAAGAAAGGCGACGACCGCAAGGCTTTCATGAAGACCTGCCTGTCCGCGAAGCCGGCTGCCGCAGCGCCAATGAGCCAGCAGGACAAGATGAAGGCGTGTAACACGCAAGCCGCCGGCAAGAAAGGCGACGACCGTAAAGCCTTCATGAAGACCTGCCTGTCGTCCGCACCGGCTAACTAAACACGAGGCAATCGGCGCGGGCCTCACGCCACGCGCCTGGCCACGTATTGCTCGAACAGGGCCGCGCCGTTTTCCGGCGCGGCCTTGGCCTTCCTTCTGTCCCGACGCCTGCGCTCTCTCGCCGCTGATCTCCGGGCGGCCGCCCTCGCGCTACCTCTCCCTTCGCAGCCCATCCGCGCGAACGCGCCGTTTTTCTTCTATGATGGCTGCGGAGACGGCCCACCCCCATACACAACATTAGACGGGCCGCCATCTTGTCGTTGGTGCTGCAGAGCATCGATCGGAGGCAAGGATGGTATCGAAGCATAAAAACCGCTGGTTGAGGCGGTGGTTGGTCGTCATCATTTTCTGGGCCGTGCCCGTGGCGATCGTTGCAGTCAGCGAGATCCGGGAGGAAATGGCGTATAACGCCGTCGACCTCGACCGTGCGCTGACCACCTGGAATTTCACCGACGCACAACGCGCCGCCGGCGCGCCCGCGCGCTGCCACGGCAAGCCCGACGAGGCGCAAGCCGCCGGCTGTCCGGCCGATGTGCTGGCGGCCAATGCGCCCCGCCAGCAGGACGCCCGCAACGAATACAGCGTGCGCCGCTCCACGCTTATGGGTTACCTCTGGCATGCGTTCGTCGGCTACTGGATCGTGCCGGCCGTCACGCTGTTCCTGATCGGCGTATTGATCGGCATGATTCGCCGCGTGCTGCGGCGCCCGCCGGTCAAAAGTCCGGCAAACCATGGGTGAGGACGCGGGTGCGAATGCAGCGTCGAGGCAACACTTTCAATTCGATTTCAATGCGAATCGTGGACGCGGAAAATCGGTAAAAACCGGTCTTCGATACGGTTTCAACCCGGCCGCCGATGAGCCGGTCCCTGGGCGATTCGATTCGCCGGAAGCCCATTCGAAGGCGCTGTCCGAGCGTCTTTCAACGCCCTCCCGCCACCGGTCAAAATTACAGCAGCGCGCCTGGCGATGGCTCGCAAACCCCCGCCCCGCAAGGCTTTTCGCCGAACGACGAAGTACGCTCTTCACGCTTGCGTGTGATATAACTTAAAAGCAGCCCGGCAACACCATATGAGGTTGCGCCCAGGAACCATGATGGAGAAAAACGATGCAAAGACGAAACTTCATGCTGAAGACTACCGCTGCGCTCGCTTTCGGAGGCCTTGCACTCGCTGGTTGTACGACTAACAGCGGCAACCCCAACACCCCCTCCACAGATGCCTCCAAACGCCAGTCGATCGACGCCAGTGTCGACGGCACCATGTCGCGCCTGTTCACGACCGTGAAGGGTTCGCGCGAACTCGTATCCAAGGCGCGCGGCGTCCTGGTGTTCCCGTCGGTACTGCAGGTGGGCTTCATCGTCGGCGGCCAGTATGGCGAAGGTGCGCTGCGCGTAGGCGGCGGCACGGTCGGCTACTACAGCACGGTTTCCGGCTCGTTCGGTCTGCAGGCGGGCGCGCAATCGAAGGCCATCATCTTCCTGTTCATGACGCAGGACTCGCTCGACTCATTCCGCAATGCCGACGGCTGGTCCGCGGGCGGCGACGCCTCCGTCGCGCTGGTGAAGATGGGCGCCAACGGCGCGATCGACACGACCACGGCAACGGCCCCGGTCGAAGTATTCATTTTGACCAATGCCGGCCTGATGGCCGATGTCTCGCTGCAGGGCACCAAGGTAACGCGCCTGAAGATCTAGGCGCGCGGTCCTGCGCTGTCCCGCGCGGTCCGGTTGCCGACCCCAGGCACAGCGGCAATAAAAAAACGGCGATGCGTAGTGCACATCGCCGTTTTTTTCATACCGCCGCGCGGGCCGGTTTTACGCCGCTCAACTCCCCGACGTATCGATTACCTTGAAGCGCGACCGCTTCTGCGCGCGAATCACCGACTGATACGCATCCACATACTGCTGCGCCATCCGGTGCGACGTGAAGCGCTCTTCGAAGCGTTGCCGCACGCCCGCCCGCGGCATCTTATGCAGGCGATTGACCGCCGCCACCGCGCCGATCTCATCTTCGACGATAAAGCCCGTCACGCCGTCGTCGAGCACTTCCGGCACCGAGCCGCGGTTAAACGCAATCACCGGTGTGCCGCACGCCATCGCTTCGATCATGACGAGGCCAAACGGCTCCGGCCAGTCGATCGGGAAAAGCAGCGCATGCGCGCCGGATAGAAACTCGGCCTTCTGGTTATCCGCGATCTCACCGATGAATTCGACATGCGGCAAGTCCAGCAACGGCCGGATTTCGCGCTCGAAGTATTCGCGGTCGGCAGAGTCCACTTTCGCGGCAATGCGAATCTGCATGCCGCAGCGTCCGGCAATCCGGATCGCGGTATCGACACGCTTTTCCGGCGAGATACGGCCGAGAAACGCGAGGTACTTCTGCTCGACCGGTTGCGGCGTGTAGAGCTGCTCCGGCAGACCGTGATAGACGGTGGTAAGCCACTTGGCCTGCGGCAAGGGATGACGCTGCGCATTCGAAATCGAGATTACGGGCGCGGTGTTGAAGGTGTCGAACACCGGCTGTTGCTCGGGCAAATCGAGCCGGCCGTGCATCGTCGTGACGAAGGGCGTCTCCTGGCGCTTGAAGACCGAAAACGAGTAATAGTCGAGGTGAAAATGCAGCACGTCGAAGTTTTCGGCCTGGCGGCGCACCAGTTCCATCAACAGCATATGGGGCGCAATGCGGTCGCGGATACCCGGGTCCAGACGCAGCGCACGCGGCCAGACGGCTTCGAGCTTCGCGCTCGTAACGGAGTCGCCGCTCGCGAACAGCGTCACGTCATGGCCGAGATCGACCAGCGCCTCGGTGATATAGGACACGACGCGCTCTGTGCCGCCGTATAGCTTCGGCGGCACCGATTCGGTCAGAGGGGCGATCTGCGCAATCTTCATATTTTGTCTCCGTGAACTGACGGCTCGCGCCAATGGCGGTGCACGTCAGCGGCGCTGCTTATGGCAGCGCCGGTCCTTCTCCATCAATGCAGTGGACGCCGGGCGTCCGCCTGCACCATCCGCATCACACCATTATTCACCAGGGTGGAACAAAAAGCCCCTAGCCTTGCAATTCCTGTGCGCTGTTACATTCAGCTTACATCCGATGGCGTGCCTATTATCCGCTCAGGTACGTAGCTTAGACACATTGCCTGGGTAGCTCGCTTGCCTGTTGCCCTTGGCCGGATCGCCTGGCCACGGCTATCGCGCCGGCCATTTCCACGGCGGCAGGTCGCGATCGTCCGCGTCGGTGATGCGCGTGGCGCCGAAGTGCTTCTCGAGCACGATCGACTGGCTGCCGTCCTCCCGCTTGAGCGCCGCGATCAGCCGCGCCGCGTGCGACACCACCAGCACCTGGGAATGCGCGGAAGCACGCGCGATCAGGCGCGCCAGCGCCGGCAGCAGGTCCGGATGCAAGCTCGTCTCCGGTTCGTTCAGCACCAGCAACGCCGGCGGACGCGGTGTGAGCAACGCGGCCACCAGCAACAGATAACGCAAGGTGCCGTCCGACAACTCCGCACCCTTCAGCGGCCGCAGCAGGCCGTGTTGCTGCATCGATACTTCGAAGCGGCCGTCCTCCGACGAGGCGACGTCGAGGCGCGAACCAGGGAAGGCGTCGTCGATGGCGGCATCGAGCGCGACCGGGTCGCCGATCTCGCGAATGGTTTGCAAGGCCGCGGCGAGGTCCGCGCCGTCGTTCGAGAGCACCGGGGTGTGCGTGCCGATCTGCGGCAAACGCACGGCCGCTTCGGCATCCGTGCGGAAGTGGTCGTAAAAGCGCCACGAACGAATCTGCTCGCGCACCGTGATCATCTCGGGAGCGGTCCGTGGGTCGGAGAACTCCGTCATCATGCTGTCGAAGCTCGCGACAGGTTGAGGGATGGTTTGCCACTCCCCCTGCTCGTCGCGCGTACGTAGCGCTGCGCCATGCCGGTCGACCAGCAAGGCCGACGGCCGCAGCACCGGGCCGCTCCAGATGCACTCGCGTTTGATGGTGGGGTCGAGCGGGAAGCGGGTAGCCCTGTCGAGCGGCGGCAAGCCGAGATCGATCGCATAGCCGAACTCGTCGCCGGAAAATCCAAGCCGCAGACTCACCGGGTCTTTGCGGCGCGTGCCCTCGACGGGCAATTCCCCAGCCAGCATCGCGCGCGAGAAACGTTCGGGTCCAGCCCACAAGGTGGATTGCAAACCACCCTCACGCGCAAGTGAAGTAATCACGCCGCCGCGCGCCGTCTCGGCCAGCAAACGCAACGAGCGATAGACGCTCGACTTGCCGCTGCCATTCGCACCCGTGATGACATTCAACTGCCCGAGCGGCACGATCAACTCGCGCAGCGACCGATACCCCGCGATGGCCAACGTCCTCAGCATGCGGCCACCTTTCGATCAAACGCGCGCTTTGGCGCGTTCACCAAAACAACTCCGTGCAAACACGCCATCACTTATGCCCACCGCCCTTGCCCGGCGTCTGCACGGGCACACTGCGCAAATCGTTCAGGAAGGTATCGCGCCACACGCCAAGATCGTTCTTGCGCAGCGCCGCCATATTGATCTCGTGACGCCGCTGGCGTGCATCGAGCGGCATTTGCAGCGCGCGCTGCAAGGCCTCACACATGCCGATTGCATCGTGCGGGTTGACCAGCAGCGCGCCGGTCAACTCCGCCGCCGCACCGGCGAAAATCGACAGCACCAGTACGCCCGGATCCTCCGGATTCTGCGCGGCGACATATTCCTTCGCGACCAGATTCATGCCGTCATGCAAGGGCGTAACAAAGCCGATCTGCGACTCGCGAAACAGCGACATCAGTTTCCAGCGGTCGTACTGCTGATTCAGATAACGGATCGGCGTGTAATCGAGGCCCGAATAACGGCCGTTGATGCGCCCTGCTTCGTATTCGAGATCCTGGCGGATTTTCTGATAGGTGGCGACGTCCGAACGGGTCGGCGGCGCGATCTGCACGAGCGTCACGTTGCCGCGCCATTCGGGCGAGCGCTCCAGCAGTTGCTCGAAGGCGCGAAAACGTTCGACGAGCCCCTTCGAATAATCGAGCCGGTCAACGCTCATGATCAGCTTGCGGCCCTCCAGACTCTGCTTCAGATCGAGCACGTGTTGGCGGCTCTCGTAGCGCTGCGCCTGTTCGGCGATTTCGTCGGGGAACACGCCGATCCGATAGACACCCGTGCGCAGCTTGCGGCCGAAAGCTTCGACGTGATTGCCTTCGCTGACGGTGCCGCGCGCGTGGCGCGTCACGTAGTCGTGAAAAGCGAGTTCATCGGTCGCGGTCTGAAAGCCCAGCAGGTCGTAGCACGACAGCGATTTCACCAGCTCTTCGTGCGGCGGGATGTTGAGCAGAATCTGCGGCGCGGGAAACGGAATGTGCAGGAAGAAGCCGATGCGGTTCGTGATGCCCTCGGAGCGCAACGCTTCGGCGAACGGGATCAGATGGTAGTCGTGAATCCAGATCACGTCGTCGGGTTCGAGCAGCTTGATCAGCTTGTGCGCGAGCCATGCGTTGACACGGCGGTAGCCCGCGTATTCTTCGCGCTCGTAGCGCGCGAGGTCGTTGCGGTAGTGGAACACCGGCCACAGCGTCGCGTTCGAGAAGCCGCGGTAGTACTGGTCGTAATCCTTGCGCGTGAGTCCGACGGTCGCAAAGGTTACCGCGCCGTCCTGCTCCAGCGTCGGCCCGGCATTGGCGACGGTCTCGCTCACCACGTCGCCGCTCCAGCCGAACCACACGCCGCCCGCGTCCTTCAGCGCGCCGAATACGCCGACCGCGAGGCCGCCCGCCGACCCCTTGGTTTCCGTCGGCGTAGCGACACGATTCGACACGACGATCAGTCGGCCCATGTTGGTAGTCCTCCTTGGTTCGCACGGCGCGGCGTTCGCGCTTCAGCGGCTTGTGACGCCTCGAGCGTTGCAACACTTCGATGACGTCAAGAGGCCGAACAACACGCGATACCGCGCCAGGTTCGTGAGTCAGATGGACGGTTCGACCACATCGGCGTCCGATCAGTTGCACTCATCTGATCCGCGCGGCACGCGGCGCTACACCTTTTCCTTCACGTGCTGCAACGGATCGCTCGCCTGATGACGACCGGCGCGGCTTGCCACGGGATCGGCCTCGGTGTGCGCGGCGGTGCTGCCGGCGGGCGTCTGCGTGCTGCGCGGCACCCAGTCGGGCGCCTCGCTCTTGCCGGTTTCGAGTTCGGCCGACACGTCGGCGCGCGCCCGCGGCAGATACTGCGGATAGCGCTGCTGGATAAAGTCGAGCAGCCCCTCGCGCACGCGGCAGCGCAGGTCCCAGTTCAGGCCTGAATCAAGCGAGCTGACCAGCGCGCGCAACTGCATCGCGCGCTCGGTGCCGTCGGTAACCTGCAGCACCTGCACGCGCCGATCCCATTCGGGTGCGGCTTCGACGATGCGCGCAAGCTCTTCGCGCAACGGCGCAAGCGGCATCCGGTAGTCGACGTACAGGAACACGGTGCCGATGATCTGCGAACTGCTGCGCGTCCAGTTGGCGAACGGGTTTTCGATGAACCATTGCAGTGGCACGATCAGCCTGCGCTGGTCCCACAAGCGCACCGAGACATACGTGCCGGTGATTTCCTCGATACGTCCCCACTCGCCCTGAATCACGACGACATCGTCGAGCCGGATCGGTTGCGAGAGCGCGATCTGCAAACCGGCGATCAGATTGCCGAGCACCGGCCGCGCGGCAATGCCGGCAACCAGACCCGCCACGCCGGCCGACGCCAGCAGGCTCGCGCCGATCTGCCGAACGTTCGGAAACGTCATCAGCGCGCCACCCACGCCGACGATCACGATCACCAGCATCACCGAGCGCGCCAGCACGCGCGCCTGCGTATGGATGCGGCGCGCCTGCAGGTTGTCGGCGGTATCGAGCGGATGGGCCTGGATGATCGCCTTGCCGATCGCCGCCGCCGAACGTACCGACAGCCACGTGATCGCGCCGATCAACGCAATCGCGGCGGCGTCGCGCAACGGCGTGATGAAGGTGAGCGTGTCAGGCGCTTCCCACCACACCGCCTCCAGCATCAGGATCACGAGCACGAAGAGCGAGGGCTTGTCGATATAGCGCAGCACGACGCTCGTGAGTGGGTACGGTCGCGCAATCCGCGTGATGATGCGTGCGCCGATTCGATGGATGCCCAGCGCCAGCACGATCGCGATGGCCGAGACGATCAACGCGCCGAGCCACGTATGCAACGGGGCTTCGGCGATACGGCTGAAGTCGTCGGGAGTTGGCATGGAGGGCGTGTTCCTCTTGGTTCGAAGGTGAACGGAATCGCAAGCCCGAAGCGCGACGGTGGCGTTGCGTGGGGCGGGCGCTACGCGGGCGAAGCCGTCGGGCCATCCATCGGCCGACCAGGCGGCAAAGCGTCGAGGAGGCGAGCATGAGCGCGAATGCCACGCTCCTCTGATGACGCTAACGCTAACGAGCGCTGAAGCAGCGGCACGCCGGCCAGGGTTCGATGCTTCCGGCGCGGCATGCCTGTAGACATCTTAGGCGTTCGTCCGCCAAGACCAGGGAAAGGTGCTCAAGCCGGCGGCATTCTGAATGCGGCCGGGTTTGAGCCAAAATCAACTACGCGATCAGCTACCGCTCTTGCAAGGAAATGCCTTGCCGAGCCCGAGCGAGATCGCCGTGCTGGCGTTGTAGCCTGCCACGATCGGATTCTCGGCGATGTACTTCCGTACCGCGTCGGTGAGTTGCGCCGAGCGCGCGTCCGGCGGCAGGCAGTAGTACTGGCCGACGCGCGGCCCGGTGGTGCCGCCGATTGCGTCGATCGTATTGAAGATGCCGTCGGCAGCCCCCTCGATATACGCGGCACACGCACTACGCGATGCCACATCGGTTTTCGTGCACAGCTTGTTGAGGTCGCCTCCCGTAAACGCGGCTGCCGATAGCGGTACGGCAAGCGCGCTGGCGAAAATCAAAGCCCGCAGCATGGTGTTCCTTTCCAGGGTCGTTTATCAGGCGGTCTTGCGCCGCATCGAACCGGCGCGCCTCGCAACGCGCCAAGTCGTCATTCTGCACTGTTTTGCGAAGCCGCAGGCATGCCAGCAGGTGCTATCTTCAGGCAAATTTTTGGTCCGGGGAACCGGCGGCCGGCGATCCAGCAGCCGGTCCTCCGGATTTTCTCGCAGTTCACTTCTGTTGCATCTGCTGCAGGCGCGCGGTGAGGCCTTCAACCACGTCCGGTTCCTTGTAGGTCTTCGCGAAATCGAGCGCGGTCAGGCCGATCTGGTTCTTCACCGTGAGGTCGGCGCCGTTATCGAGCAGGAGCTTCACCGTCGACACATGACCGCCGCGCGCGGCCATCATCAGCGGCGTGGTGCCGTTCGGCGAACCGGCGTCGACGTAGGCCGAATGGTCGAGCAGCAGCTTGACGATATCGTCGTGGCCGTTCGCAGCCGCGTAGTGCAGCGGCGCCCAGCCCTTCTTGTTGACTTCGGCGTCCTTCGCGATCAGCAGGTTGACGAAGTTGAGGTCACCGGCCAGGGCAGCCATCATCATCGCGTTCTCGCCGGCCTTGTCCTCGATCTCGATGTTGGTCTTCGGATTGGCGAGCAGCGCGGCGCCCACCTTGTCCGATTTCTCACGCGCGGCGAGCACTAGCAGCGGGATGCCCTGGTTGTCGACGCTGTTCGGGTCCATGCCCTTGGCAAGCAGCTTGTTGACGCCATCGACGTCGTCGAATTTCACCGACTTGATCAGCGAGTCGATCGGCGCGGCCTGAACGGGCGCCGCGACCAGCGACGCCAGCGCGGCGCAGGCAAGCGTGGCGGCCAGCGCGAGGCGCGACGCGCTGCGGCGTGCCGAACCGAGGGCCGTTTGCGCTGCTGAAGTCTCTTGAAGCGCTGCCGTCGAAGTCGAATAATTTGTCATGTTTTACTTTAGGAAACGTCCCTATCCATTTGATATTTATTGGCTTTACCGATCACACACCAGCCGGCGCGGGAATCTTGAAGAGCCGGAAGAAGTTTTGTGTCGTCGCGGCGGCCAGCGCCGTGTCCGCCATCTCGCGCTGCTGCGCGATGAAGCGTCCGACATAACTTACGTACGCAGGTTCATTAGGCTTGCCGCGATACGGCACGGGCGCGAGGTACGGCGAGTCCGTTTCGATCAGCAAACGCTCGAGCGGCACACGGCGCGCGACGTCCTGCACGTCGGTCGCGCTCTTGAACGTGACGATGCCCGACAGCGAAATGTAAAAATTCTGCGCCAACGCCTGCTCGGCAACCGCCCACGGCTCGGTGAAGCAATGCATCACGCCGCCCGGCTCGCTCGCGCGCTCCTCGGCCATGATGCGCAGCGTGTCTTCCGACGACGAGCGGGTGTGGATGATCAGCGGTTTCTTCGTGGCGTGTGCCGCGCGGATATGGGTGCGAAAGCGCTCGCGCTGCCATTCCATATCGGCGATCGTGCGGCCTTCCAGACGGTAGTAGTCGAGTCCGGTCTCACCGATCGCGACCACCTTCGGATGTTCGGCCAGCTCAATCAGTTCGGCGAGACTCGGTTCGCGCATGTCCTCGTGATCGGGATGCACTCCAACTGACGCGTAGACGTTCTCGTACTGGTCGGCGATCGCCAGCACGGACGGCAGCGTCTCCAGATCGACCGATACGCACAGCGCATGCGTGACCGAATGGCTGCGCATGTTCTCGAGCACCTGCGGCAGGCGGTCGGCGAGTCCTTCGAAGTTGATATGGCAGTGTGAATCGACAAACATGATGATGTCCTGCTGATAAGTAGCTGGGTGTGAACCAGGCTGTAAATCGTGGCCGTAAATCAGGCCGCGGCCGGCTCGAGCCGCTTGCCGAGAATCACCAGATCGCGCTCTACGCCGTCCAGCACCGCGACGCGCGGCAGCGCCCCCCATGTGTCGAAACCGAAGCCGCGGAACAGGCGCAGGCTCGCGTCATTGTGGCCAAAGATAAAGCCCAGCACGGTGTCGATGCCGAGCGTCGGCGCCACTGCCAGCGAGGCGGCCAGCAGTTGTTTGCCGAGCCCCTTGCCACGCGCGCTTTCGTCCAGGTAGATGCTGACTTCGGCGGTGCGCAGATAGGCCGGGCGGCCGTAGAAATCCGAGAAGCTCAACCACGCGATCACGCGGCCGGACTGCTGCGGATCTTCCACCACCCACAGCGGACGCTTGTGCGGCCCGTGCGCATGAAACCACGCCAGACGGCTTTCGACGCTGACCGGTTCGAGATCGGCAGTGACTTGCCGCGACGGCACGGTCGAGTTGTAGATGGCGACGATCGCGGGCAGATCGTCGAAAGTGGCATCGCGGTAGGAAAGGCTCATGGTGCTTTGACGTGAGATGGAAGGCAAATCAGCGGACGGATGCACAGGTCGGCGCGGCGGGTTAAGGCACGCCAGCCTTGCACACACCGTCGGCCACCCAAGTTGATTTATGCAAACAGCTCGCGGTAGCCGATAAACAGTTCTTCGAACACCAGCCGCGCGTTCAACGGATGGTTCTCGACAGCGCGCTGGCGCGTCACGGTGCGCATGAAGCGCGCGAACGCGCTGGCATCGGCTTGCGACGCACAGCGCGACAAGGCAGTCGACGCCTGCGGAAAATAACGCGGTGCGCCGGCCGTGCGTTGCGCCAGCAAATCGTACATCCAGCGCTGCAGCCAGCCGAGCACGAGCGGTACCGGCAGCTTCTGCAGCGCCTCGCCGCAGGCGAAGGCGTCGCAATCGGCGCCGGCGGCCAGTTGCTTCAAGGTCCAGTCGCGCAGCGTGCGGTTCTCGTCACTCGCGAGAGCGAGGGCCGTGAGCGGCGCACCGCCGGCTTCGGCGAGCAGCGCTGGCGCTTCGGCGACGCCTTGCGCGGCGAGCCACTTCGTGGCGACTTCCGGCGCGGGCATCGTCATCGGCCATTGGCGGCAACGGCTGATGATGGTGGGCAGCAGGCGGTCGACGCGCGCCGACACCATCAAAAACACCACGCCGGCCGGCGGCTCTTCGAGCGTTTTCAGCAGTGCGTTGGCCGCGGCGATGTTCAGCCCCTCGGCGGGATACAGCACGACCACACGCGCACCGCCACGGTGCGACCCGACGCCGACGAAATCGAGCAAGCCACGAATCTGCTCGATCTTGATTTCCTTGCTGGGCGCGCGCGTTTTCTTGCCTTCATCGCCGTCGGCCTTTTCGGCTTTTTCGTCCGCGGCGCCGGCGAGTCCGGCTTCGGCGGCCAGCGCCTCGGGCACGATGATCCGGTAGTCGGGATGATTGCCCTGCGTGAACCAGTTGCAGGCGACGCAGGCGCCGCACGGCTCACCGTTGGCCTGCTGGGCCTCGCACAAAAGCCCCTGCGCGAGGTGCTGCGCGAAGCGCAGCTTGCCGATGCCCGCCTGGCCATGCAGCAGCAAGGCATGCGGCCAGTGCCCACGCAACTGCTGCAGGCGGTTCCAGTCATCGGCTTGCCACGGATAAATCATTGTTTCTCTTTTAAATCAATCGGTTGACGACATTTTATGAGACATAACACGAACTTCGTCATCCGTCATAACTCAGGATTATATTCTTTTAAAATCAAAGAACTGCGATCAATTCTTCAAGCTGCTTCTGAATTCGCGCAATGGTCTGCGAAGAGTCAATGATAGCGAACCGGTACGGCGCCTCTTCCGCGCGGCGCAGATATTCGGCACGGGTGCGGTTGAAAAATGCCTCCGACTCGCTTTCGAAGCGATCCGGATCGCGCGCGGCGCTGCGCCGTTCGCTGGCCACCTCCGGCGTCAGATCGAACAGCACCGTCAGGTCCGGCTGAAAACCGCCCTGCACCCAGCGCTCCAACGTTTCCAGCTTGTCGCGCGGCAGGCCGCGGCCGCCGCCCTGGTAGGCGAAGGTCGCATCCGTGAAGCGGTCGGACAACACCCAGTCGCCGCGCGCAAGCGCCGGCTCGATCACCTCGGCCAGATGCTGGCGGCGCAGCGCGAACATCAGCAATGCCTCGGTTTCAAGGTCCATCTTCTGATGCAGCACGATTTCGCGGATCTGTTCGCCGAGCGACGTACCGCCAGGCTCGCGCGTCATGACGACCGAGCGGCCGGTGCTCGCGACTTTCTCTTCGAGGCGTTCGCGAAACCAGCCCAGGTGGGTGGTCTTGCCGGCACCGTCGATGCCCTCAAACGTGATGAATTTGCCCCGCGCCATCATTGCCCTCGAATGTATTTGTCCACGGCCTTGTTGTGATCGCCGAGGGTGTCAGAAAAGATACTGCTGCCGTCGCCGCGCGAAACGAAATACAGCGCGGTGGATTGCGCCGGGTTCATCGCCGCCTGCAGCGATGCGACACCGGGCAGCGAGATAGGCGTTGGCGGAAGCCCCATCCGGGTGTAGGTATTGTAGGGAGTGTCGGTCTGCAGGTCTTTCTTCCTGATGCGGCCGGCGTAGCTGTCGCCCATGCCGTAGATCACCGTGGGGTCGGTTTGCAGCGGCATGCCCACGCGCAGACGGTTCGCGAACACGGCCGCGACCATCGGCCGGTCCGATTTCCTGCCGGTTTCCTTTTCGATGATCGACGCCATCGTCAACGCATCATACGGCGTCTTGTACGGCAGGTTCGGCGCACGCGCGGTCCACGCTTCGTCCAGACGCAGCCGCATCAGACGATACGCGCGGCGATAGATGTCCAGATCGCTGGTGTTCTTGTCGAACAGATAGGTGTCCGGGAAAAATAGCCCCTCGCCGTTGCCGATCGACGCTTCCGGCGCGTTGATCGCGTTCATCAGATCGGTGTCGCTCATGCCGATCGTGTCGTGCTTGAGCGCCGGATTGGCGTCCAGCTCGGCGCGCATGCGCTTGAAGGTCCACCCTTCGATGATGGTCGCCACGTATTCGTTGACGTCGCCGCGGGCGATTTTTTGCAGCACTTCGTACGGCGTGATGCCCGTCTTGAACTCGTAGTTGCCCGATTTCAGGTCGCTTTGCAGACCGAGCAGCCGCGTCATGATGACGAACAGCTCAGGCTCGACCGGCACGCCGCCGCGGTTGAGCTGCAGCGTGACGCTGCGCAAGCTGCTGTGCGGCTTGACGGTGACATCGAGTTGCGCGGGGGTCAAATCGAGTGGGCTGGTGGCCCAGTGATATCCGCCTGCGATTGCGGCTGCGGCCAGCACAATGACGATTGAGCCGGCGACGAAACATTTCTTCAGAAGGGACATGCGAAACGTGGCTGGGTTGGACCTCATATAATACTTGTTTGCCTTAGCTAAAGTCAGAATTGACTGTTCCCGGAATCCATGAACACACCGCTCGCTACCGCTTCAGGCACGCCTTCAGTTACGCCCGCAGTTGCTCACACGGGTACCGCTGCCACGGCACAGGCTTCCGCGCCCGTCGGACTTCCTGTCTTGCCGCGCCCCGCCGCTGACGAATTCGACGCTGTCATCGGGCAAGGCGCCTACATGCCGCTGACGCAATTCGGCGTGATCGACGCGACCGGTGACGATGCGGCAAGCTTCCTGCACGGCCAGTTGACCAACGACACCCAGCATCTCGACGCAGCCAATGCGCGCCTCGCGGGCTATTGCTCGGCCAAGGGCCGGCTGCTGGCGTCGTTCCTGACGTGGCGCACCGGCGAGACGATCCGTCTGCTGGTGTCGAAGGACGTACAGGCCGCCGTGCAGAAACGGCTCTCCATGTTCGTTCTGCGCGCCAAGGCCAAGCTGGTTGATGCGAGCGGCGAACTGGCGGTGGTGGGTCTGGCGGGCGACGTGCGCAAAGCGCTTTCCGGTGTGTTCGACGCGTTGCCCGACGGCGTGCACGTCCAGGTGGACGGCACGGCGGGGTCGCTGATTCGCGTTCCGGACGCGCTGGGCCGGCTGCGCTATCTGTGGGTTGGCCCGAAGGCCGCGGTCGAGGCGCGCCTGCCCTTGCTCGACGAAAAGCTCAAGCGCGTGTCGCCGGCGGTATGGGATTGGCTCGACATTCGCGCGGGCGAACCGCGCATCACGCAACCGGTGGTCGAGCAGTTCGTGCCGCAGATGGTCAACTTCGACGTGCTCGGCGCGGTCAATTTCCGCAAAGGCTGCTATCCGGGTCAGGAAGTGGTGGCGCGCAGCCAGTATCGCGGCACGATCAAGCGGCGCACGTCGCTTGCGAACGTGACGGGCGAACTGGAGACGGTCAAGGCCGGTGCCGAACTGTTCCACTCGGCCGATCCCGGCCAGCCGTGCGGTATGGTGGTAAATGCAGCGTCGGCGCCGGAAGGTGGTGTCGACGTGCTGGTGGAGATCAAGCTGGCGGCGCTCGAAGGCGGCACGGTGCATCTGGGCGCGGCGGAGGGTCCGGTGCTGACATTCCTCGCGTTGCCGTATGGGTTGCCGACTGAGGTTTAAACGCCCCAACCCGAGCGGCGCAATCGAGCGCCGCTTTTTCATGGCATCTGTCTCTGTTCCTCCACCGTCCCCACCGGGAGACTCCACCCGATGTGCCTGATCGTTTTCGACTGGCGGCCCGATGCGGTCGACGGACCGCTCTTCACGCTCACCGCGAATCGCGACGAATTTTTTCGCCGCACGGCCGAACCGATCAGCTGGTGGCATGACGCGCCGACCGTGCTGGCCGGACGCGATCTGGTGGGCGGCGGCACGTGGCTCGGCATGTCGCGCGATGGCCGCTTCGCCGCGCTGACCAATTACCGCGCGCCGCACGAAATGCGCGCCGATGCGCCGACCCGCGGCACGCTTGTCAGCGACTGGCTCAGTCCCTCGGCAAAAGACTCGCACAACGGAGCGCACGAAACGCCGCTCGACTATCTGCAACACGTCGCGCAAACCGGTGACATCTACAACGGCTTCAATCTGCTCGTCGGCGATTGGACGCGCCGCGAACTCGGCTGGTACTGCAACCGGTCGAACACCGCGCCCACACTGCTCGAGTCCGGCACGCACGGTATCTCGAACGCGGTGCTCGATACCGCCTGGCCGAAGCTGGTTAAAAAGCGTGCGGAACTGGGCGCCATGCTTGCGCGTGATGCGATGCCGACGCTCGAACGCCTGATCGATCTGATGCGCGATCCGCACCTCGCACGCGATGATGAATTGCCGTCCACCGGTATTCCGCTCGAACGGGAGCGGGCGTTGTCGGCGGCGTTTATCGAAACGCCGGAGTACGGCACGCGCGGCACGACCGCGGTGCGCGTGGTGGCGCATGGCGAGGTGATCAGCGTAGCGGCCGCCGAACGCAGCGATGACAACGGCTCGCATCGGATCGTGCGGCCCGGAGACTTCGAACGAAGCTTTGCGTTCAACGTTGAACGCGAGATCGCCTGAGGCGCTACCAGCAGCGGCGATTACTCCACGCCAAACGCCACCCGCAATGCCGCGGCGGCATCCGCATGCGCCTCTGCGACCTCGGCTACGTAGCCACCCATCTTGAAGAACTCGTGAATCATGCCCGGGTAACGTTTCAGCGTGACCCGGTTGCCCGCTGCGCGCAGTTTCTCCGCATACGCATCGCCTTCGTCGCTTAAAGGATCGTATTCGGCGGTCGCGATCCATGCCGGCGCAAGGCCGCCGAAATCCGGTGCGCCGCGCGTGCCGTCGAGCGGCGCGAAACGCCAGTCGTCGCGGTCACTTTTATCGCGCACGTATTGGTCGAAGAACCATTGAATCGTGTCGCCCGACAGCAGGAAGCCATTGGCGAGGCGCGAGTGCGAATCGGTTTGCTGATAACCCGTGGTACCCGGATAGATCAACAATTGCAGCGCGAGCTTGATGCCCGCGTCGCGTGCCAGCACTGCGCACACCGTTGCCAGCGTTCCACCCGCGCTATCGCCACCCACGGCTAGCCGCTCCGCATCGATGCCGTACTCCGCTGCATGCGCGTGCAGCCAGGTCAACGCATCGAATGCGTCTTCAACGGCGGTGGGAAATTTGTACTCGGGCGCGAGCCGGTAATCGACCGACAACACCGTGCACTTGCCGTCGCGCGCGAGCATCCGGCACAGCGCATCGTGCGTATCGACACTGCCAACCGTGAAACCGCCACCGTGGTAATACACCAGCGCCGGCGCAGGCTCGGCCCAACTCGGCTCGACCGGCTGATAAAGACGTGCGCGAATCGTCGCGCCGTCGCGCGTCGGCACGCGCAGATCTTCGATCGCGAACATCGGCGCACTCGCAATCTCCAGAATCGGCGCGCTTTTTTCGTAGGACGCGCGCGCCTGTTGTGGAGTCAACTCGTGAAGCTGCGGGCGTTTCGCGCGCGCGATCATGTCGAGCACCTGCTCGATTTTCGGGTTCAGCGGCATTGGGCGTCGGGTGGCGCGTGGGCGGCGAAGGTTAGTGGATCAAAAGTGAGGAAACAGCACCTAGCCTGCGTTCTTCACTTCGGGCTTCAGCGACATCGGATCAGTCGGGTTACGCAACTGCTCGATGTCCTCATGACGCAGCTTCACCGTCGCCATGATGCCCGGATGCGTGACGATGTAGAAACGCCGCGCAGCGATCGCTTCGAACGTGATCTCAGCGACGTCGGCCGCGGTCAGCTTGCCCGATTGCACCGCGCGCTGCAGTTGCTTGCCGGCGGCGATCTGCGAGCGGGTCGGCCTGCTATCGTTGCGCAAATCCGCCGGCCGCGCGCGTTCCGCATCGGCGATGCCGGTCGGCACGAAGGCCGGGCACAACAATGAACAGCCGACTGTGCCGCCCTCCGTACTCCCGGCTTGCGCCAACTGCAGGTCGTGATAAAGCGTCTCCGTCAACGACACGACGGCATGCTTCGAGGCGTTGTAGATACCCATCGCGGGCGGCGACAACAAGCCCGCCACCGACGCCGTGTTGACGATATGCGCGGGTTCGTTCTGCCGCAACATGATCGGCGTGAAGGCGCGCACGCCGTGCGCGACACCCATCACGTTGACGTTGAACACCCACGCCCAGTCGTTCGCCGTGCTTTCCCAGAGGAAGCCGCCCGAGCCCACGCCCGCATTGTTAAACAGCAGATGGACTTTACCGAAGGCATCGAGCGCCGCTTGCGCGAGCGCTTCGACCTGGGCGGCGTCGGACACGTCGGTCGGCACGCCAATCGCCTCCGCACCGCCGGCGCGCAATGCGTCGACGGTTTGCGCGAGCGCCTCGGGATTCACGTCGGCGAGCACGAGCTTCATGCCGAGCGACGCGCCCTTCTCCGCGAACGCCCGGCCGAAACCGCTTGCCGCACCGGTGATCACCGCCACCTTGCCTTCAAATTCGAACATCCTTCCTCTCCTGGATTTAGCGGTCGGGGACTATCGGCTGGGAACCGTCTCAGCCGATATGTTTATCGGCTGAGTTTCATCGACATCTCCCGCATGCGCGGCTCGACGACCGCCGAGCTTAGATCAGCTTGACGAGCTGCTTGCCGAAGTTCTTGCCCTTCAGGAGGCCGATAAACGCCTCGGGCGCCGCATCGAGCCCTTGCGCGATGGTCTCGCGATATTGCAGCTTCTTCTGCGCGACCAGCGTGCCGAGCTGCTTGAGCGCTTCCGGCCACACATCCATATGCTCGCTGACGATGAAGCCCTGTACCAGCAGCCGCTGCGTGAGCATCAGCGACGGATGCTTGAGCGGCATCGGCTGGCCATCGTAGCCCGCGATAAACCCACACAACGCGATGCGGCCGAACGCATTCATGCGCGCAAGCGTCACGTCGAGCACTTCGCCGCCAACGTTCTCGAAGTAGCCATCTACGCCGTCCGGCGTCACGGCTTTGAGCTCCTGATACAGGTTGCCGGCCTTGTAGTCGACGCAGGCGTCGAAGCCGAGTGTCTCGACCACATAGCGGCACTTATCCGCGCCGCCCGCGATACCGACCGCACGCGCACCGGCCAGCTTCGCCAGTTGCCCGACTACGCTGCCCACGGCGCCACTCGCCGCGCTGACCACCACCGTGTCACCCGCCTTCGGCACGATAATCTTGTTCAGGCCGTACCAGGCAGTGACGCCGGGCATGCCGACCGGGCCGAGATAGGCCGACAACGGCACATGCGTATCGTCGACCTTCTGCACGCCCGCACCGTTCGAGGTGCCGTACTCCTGCCAGCCGAACATCGCGACGACCTTATCGCCGACCGCGAACTTCGGATTCTTCGACTCCACCACTTCGCCCACCGTGCCGCCGATCATCACTTCGTTCAGCGGCTGCGGCGCTGCGTACGACTTGCTGTCGTTCATCCGACCGCGCATATACGGGTCGAGCGACAGGAAGTGATTGCGCACGCGGAATTCGCCTTCGGCAAGCGGCGCCAGCGGCGTTTCGACGAGCTTGAAGTTATCGGGCGTAACAGCGCCTTGCGGACGCGAAGCCAGCACGAGTTGACGGTTGATCTGGGGCATGACGATCGTCTCCATGAGTTACCGATGTGATCGGCGAATAGTTCGAACCAACAGCGTCTGCAAAAGAGGAGTCAGCGCGCGGCGCTCGACACGCACGCTATTCGTCCGGTGATTAACCGTCGCTTGGACCGGGTTTCGCCGAAGGGTCGCTGCGCAGACGCTGTTGCGTCACGTCGCGGCCCACGGCGAGGCGCCGCATGTATTTGAAAGTGCCGAGTGCTTTGGCGACGAAGTGGCCTTCGCTGTCGCGGATCTCGCCTTCGCAATAGGCCATGGTGGTCGAGCGGTGCAGCACGCGGCCGGTGGCGCGCAATTCGCCGCGGCCCGGCTGCATGAAGTTGACTTTCATCTCGACGGTGACCACGCCGACGCCGTCACCGGCCAGACTGCGCGCGGCCATCGCGAGCGCGACGTCGGCGAGCGTCATGGTCACGCCGCCATGCGCGACGTCCCACGTGTTCATGTGATCGGGTTGCAGCGGCAACACGACTTCGCTGGCGCCGTCCGCCGCCGACAACAACTGCGCGCCGAGCCGGTCGACGAACGGGCTTTCGGGCAGCGTCGCGCTGCTCGCTTTGGATGAGGATGAGTCGGTCATTGCGGATTTCAGATTTCGTAGTCGACACATTCACGCGATTCACGCACCGCACCGGTGAAGCCCTTCAGCGCCTGGTGCTTCGGATGGACCTGATAAGCGTCGAGCGCGGCCTTGTCGGCGAAGTCCGACACCATCACGATGTCGTAGGTCGATTCGAGGCTCGGTGCCGCGATGCCCACTTCGAGCTTGAGCATGCCCGGAACAATGTCGCGGCAGCCTTCGAGTTTTTCCTTCAGCTTCAGGACGTTTTCGGCACGCGAGGCACCTTCGGCGTGTTCTTTGAGTTTCCACATCACAATATGACGGATCACAGAATCACCTTCTTCGATTCAATTCGTGGGGCCGGGACTCGGCACAGCAGGAAATCATAACCGCTACGGCGTTCGCGCATGCGCCACCCTCCGTGCCGCCAGACGCCCTAACCTGCGCACCGCGTCATCGGCCTCATCGAGATCCGTACTCGGGCAACTCAGGCGAATGAAATGATCGAAGCGCCCGGCGTTCGAAAACACCGTGCCCGGCATCACGCGAATGCCTTCGTCCAGAGCCGCATCGAAAAAAGCAGCCGATGACACGTCACGCGGCAGCTCGATCCAGAAAAACATGCCCCCGCCCGGCGGCGTAAAGCGCGTGCCCTCGGGAAACGAAGCGGCGATTGCTGCGGCCATCCGTTCGCGCTGAATCCGCAGACGGTCGCGCAAACGCCGCAGATGCCGTTCATACGCATTCGTTTCCAGAAATTCGGCGAGCACGACTTGCGACAACTGCTCGTTATGGCGCGACTGCGCGAACTTGAGCATGCCGATGCGCGGATGCCAGCGTCCGCCGTTGATCCAGCCGACCCGCATGCCAGGTGCGAGCGTCTTGTTGAACGACGTGCAATGGATCACCGTGCCGTCGGTGTCCCAAGCCTTCAGCGATCTGGGCGGCTGCGCGGCGTCGGAGAGTTCGCGGTAGGGATCGTCTTCGATCAGCGGAATGCCTGCTCGCGCGCAGAGTTCGACGAGCTGTGCTTTGTGCGTGTCGGGCATCACGCTGCCGAGTGGGTTCTGCAGATTCGGCACGACCACGACCGCCTTGATGTCGGGATGCGTTTGCAGTGCGAACGCCAGTGCTTCGATGGCAATGCCGGTGGTTGGACTGGCCGGAATTTCGAGCGCACGCAGGCCGAGGCTTTCGAGCACCTGCAGCAAGCCAAAGAAGCACGGCGATTCGACCGCAACCGTGTCGCCCGGCTGCGTGACCGCGCGCAAAGCCAGGTTCACTGCCTCGATGCCGCCGTGGGTCATGATCACGTCGTCCATGCCGATCTGGATGCCGGCGTCGAGCGCACGGCGCGCGATGATGGCGCGCAGTTCAGGATCGCCCTGATCGGGTCCGGCCGCGGTCAGCAAGGTCGGCCGTCGGCGCAAAGCGCGCAGTGCGGCTTTCTGCAAAGCGTCGGTGGGATAAAGATCGGGCGATGCGGTGGCACCGCCGAGATTCAGCGCGTCGGGATAGCGCTGGAATTTCGACACGATCGCCGAAATCGCCGAATGGATACCGACGAACTGCGCGGCGCCGGGCGCGACGGCAAGATCGGGCTCGGTTGCCGCGGGCAGCGCCGCCGTTTGACGGGCGCGCACGAAATAACCGGCACGCGGCCGGGCGTCGATCAGCGCCGCGCGTTCCAGGGTTCGATAGCTCTCGGTCGCGGTTGCGAGGCTCACGCCGTGCCGCTGCATGAAGGCGCGCATCGACGGCATGCGGTCGCCGGGACGCAGCACACCGTTATCTATGGCGCGGCGGTATTGGTCGGCCAGTTGGCGGTAGAGGGGGCGGCCATCCGGGGGGCGGCCGTCGGCGGGCGACGCTTCCGTGCACGTTGCCGCTTGTGCGTCGGGTATCGAGGTAGAAGTGCTCATGAGCCGATGGTGCGGATAGTTAGGGCGTGGCGACAGATACACATCCGCGAGATTCCAACCGATACAGCACGTTTAAACCTCGCCTTGTACCGGTTCACATTGTCCATTATTGCGCCTGTTTTCACCTGGACGGACTCAATAAGCTGTGTGGCATGAAAACGGTTTAAAGGAATCGGTCATGCCCCTCACTCAGCCTCGCACCGGTTTACCTCACGATGCCACCACCTCGCGCGTTGCCGGCGGTCAGATGGCCGTGCACGACCTGCGCGCACGAACCTCGATCGTGGCCGTCGAAGGTGATCTGCAACTCGCCTTTCGCGATCATTCTCTCGCGTTGCTCGGAGACGCCGTGCCGGTCACGTCGGTCACGCTGCACGAAGGCGAACGCTATGTCACGCCACAGCGCGGCATCGTGTCGATCAGCACAGCGCATGCAAAATCCGCCGTGTTCGTCGTCGAGCCATGGCGCGCTGAACACGAATGGCACCGCTCCATCAGCCAAGCCGTGCGCAAGCTGACGAGCCTCGTGAAAACGCGGCTGCAGCGCGCCACCTGAAGCGTCGCTACCGGCGCACAACGGCCCGCTACAATGCATGACCCAAGCCGCTTCCTTCGAGGTGCCGGTCATGCCCTTCTTCCGCGTACTGCTGTCCCGCCCCGACGCCCGTTATGCCCGTTACGCCCGTCTGGCCGCGATCCTCTCCGTCATCACGCTGGCGCTCAACGGCTGCGCCGGTCTGTTCGGCGGCGACCCTTTGCGCGTGAGCATGGCCGGCATCGAACCGGTCGATGGTCAGGGTCTGGAAATGCGCTTCAACGTCAAACTACGCGTACAGAACCCCAATGAATCCGCTGTCAACTTCGACGGCGTGTCGCTTGCGCTCGAACTGAACGGCAAGCCGTTCGCCAGCGGCGTCAGCGATCAGAGCGGCACAGTGCCGCGCTTCGGCGAAACGGTCGTCAACGTACCGCTGACGGTGCCCGCCTTCGCCGCGGTTCGTCAGGCATTCGCCTTCGCTGGCGCCGCGCAGTCGGGACAGATTCCGTACATCCTGCGTGGCAAGCTTGCGGGCGGGCTGACAAGTACGACACGTTTCGTCGATCAGGGTACGTTGAGCCTGCCGGCGCTCGGTATGGCGTTGCCCTGATTTGGCCCGGTTCGCGCCGCCAGTCGTCGCGCTAGTGATGCATGCCCAATACCAAAACAAGCCCGACCCACGCGTATAAAAAACGGGCGCCGTAGATTCAATGCCTGTACATCCCATCGCACCGAACCACACGACACCCGCTTTTAATCAAGCCCGCTCTCGCGCCTGATCACACCACTTCGAACAGGCCCGCCGCACCCTGGCCGCCACCGATACACATCGTCACGACGACCAGCTTCGCCCCGCGTCGCTTGCCTTCGATCAGCGCATGGCCGGTCAAACGCGCGCCTGACACGCCATACGGATGGCCCACAGCGATTGCGCCGCCGTTCACGTTCAGACGGTCTTGCGGAATGCCGAGCTTGTCGGCGCAATACAGCACCTGCACCGCGAACGCTTCGTTCAGCTCCCACAGGTCGATGTCTTCGACTTTCAGGCTCGCCTGCTTGAGCAGCTTCGGCACCGCGAACACCGGGCCGATGCCCATCTCGTCCGGCTCGCAACCGGCCACCGCGAAGCCGCGGAAAATGCCCAGCGGTTGCAGACCTTCGCGCTCCGCGACTTTCGCGTTCATCACGACGCAAGCCGACGCGCCGTCCGAGAACTGGCTCGCGTTGCCCGCGGTAATCACGCCGCCCGGCATCGCGGTACGAATCTTCGAGACGCCTTCGAGCGTCGTGTCGGCACGAATGCCTTCGTCGGCGCTGACCGTGACTTCCTTCGTGAAAAGACGGCCGCTCGCTTTGTCGGCGACGCCGGCCAGCACCGTCAGCGGCACGATCTCGTCCTTGAACTTGCCGGCTTCGAGTGCGGCCGCGGCGCGCTGTTGCGAGCGCACGCCGTATTCGTCCTGACGTTCCTTCGAGATCGAGTAACGCTTCGCGACGTTCTCGGCGGTCTGCAGCATCGACCAGTAGATTTCCGGCTTGTTCTGGCTGAGCCAGCCTTCGGTCACCATGTGGCGGTTCATCTCGTTCTGCACGCACGAGATCGATTCCACGCCCCCCGCGACGAACACATCGCCCTCACCGGCAATCACGCGTTGCGCGGCCAGTGCGATGGTTTGCAAACCGGACGAACAGAAACGGTTCACCGTCATGCCCGGCACGCTAACCGGCAAACCGGCGCGCAGTGCGATCTGGCGCGCGATGTTCATGCCCGTCGCGCCTTCCGGATTCGCGCAACCCATGATCACGTCTTCAATGCGCGCCGGGTCCAGCTTCGCGCGTTCGACAGCGGCCTGCGTCACATGCCCGCCAAGCGTCGCGCCGTGCGTCATGTTGAAACCGCCGCGCCATGATTTGGCGAGGCCCGTACGGGCGGTCGATACGATTACGGCATCAGTCATACATCTCTCCTATGTCGACCCGAGTTAGCGCTTTAGTGCTTACTCGGGTCCCATGCAAAGCGGTCGCCCGAGTTGGCGCTTCAGCGCTTACTAGGGTCCCATGCCAGTTGGCTGGTCCTTCCAGATGGTGATGGTGGGCGCGCTGGCGGATCGCTCAGTCGCCCCACTTCATTCATTTCACTCATTACGCCTGAGCGGCGGCGCTTCAGCCGTTGAACCCCCGGCCCTTTGCCGCGAGCTCCGCGATGCTCGGCGCCAGTTGCCACGCATCGCCATTCGGGCGCGACGCATAGCGGCGAATCGCGCGCTCGACGTTGTAGAGGCCGACCGTATCCGCGTACAGCATCGGACCGCCGCGATAGAGCGGGAAGCCGTAGCCAGTCAGATAGACCATGTCGATATCCGACGCCTTCGACGCAATCCCTTCCTCGAGAATCTTCGCGCCTTCATTAACGAGCGCGAAAACAAGACGCTCGACGATTTCCTCGTCGCTGATCTTGCGGCGCTCCGCGTTGGCTTCCTTCGAGAACGACGTGATCATCTCGTCGACCACTTTCGACGGATACGCCGTGCGGTCACCCGCCTTGTAGTCGTACCAGCCGCCACCGGTCTTCTGCCCGAAGCGCCCCGTCTCGCACAGACGATCGGCGATTTTCGAGTAGTGCATGTCAGGATGTTCCTGATAGCGGCGCTTGCGGATCGCCCAGCCGATGTCGTTGCCGGCCAGGTCGCTCATGCGGAACGGGCCCATCGCGAAGCCGAACTTCTCGATCGCCTTGTCCACTTGCGCGGGCAATGCGCCTTCTTCGAGCATGAAGAGCGCCTGACGGACGTACTGTTCGATCATCCGGTTGCCGATGAAACCATCGCACACGCCCGAGACCACCGCGGTCTTCTTGATCTTCTTGGCGAGCTTCATGACGGTGGCGAGCACGTCTTTCGCCGTGTCCTTGCCGCGCACCACTTCGAGCAGCTTCATCACGTTGGCGGGACTGAAGAAGTGCATGCCAACCACGTCCTGCGGACGCTTGGTGAAAGCGGCGATCTTGTCGACATCCAGCGTCGACGTGTTCGAGGCCAGGATTGCGCCGGGCTTCGCCACTTCGTCGAGACGCTTGAACACCTGTTCCTTGACGCCGAGTTCCTCGAACACCGCTTCGACGATCAGGTCGGCGTTTTTCAGGTCGTCATAGGAGAGCGTCGGCGTGATCAAAGCCATGCGCTGTTCCAGCACTTCAGACTTAAGCTTGCCCTTCTTGACCGTGGCTTCGTAGTTCTTGCGGATCGTGGCGAGTCCGCGATCGAGCGCTTCCTGCTTCGTTTCCAGCAGCGTGACCGGAATGCCCGCGTTGATGAAGTTCATCGCGATGCCACCACCCATCGTGCCGGCGCCGATCACGGCCACCTGCTTGATGTCGCGCACCGGCGTGTCCGACGGCACATCAGGAATCTTGCTCGCAGCGCGTTCACCGAAGAACGCGTGACGCAGCGCGTGGCTTTCCGGCGTCTGCACGAGCGCGATAAAGCATTCGCGTTCGAACGCGAGGCCCTTGTCGAAACCGATCTGAACGCCCGCTTCCACCGCATCGATGCACTTCAGCGGCGCCGGGAAATTCTTCGCCATCGCCCCGACCGTATTGCGCGTGAACTGGATGAAACCGGCGGCATTCGGATGTTCGATCTTGCGGTCACGCACCTTCGGATGCGGGCCCGTTTTCGCCCCGACCTTGCGGGCAAACGCGAGCGCGGCTTCGGCCAGATCGCCTTCCACGACTTCATCGAACAGGCCTGAATCGGCGAGCTTTTCCGACAGTACCGGCGCGCCGGAGACGATCATGTTGAGCGCGGCTTCGAGGCCGATTGCGCGCGGCAGACGCTGCGTGCCGCCCGCGCCCGGCAGGATGCCGAGTTTGACTTCCGGCAGCGCGATCTGCGCGCCGGGTGCGGCGATGCGGTAGTGCGCGCCGAGCGCCAGTTCCAGCCCGCCGCCCATGGCGACGCTATGAATCGCGGCGATGACCGGCTTGGCGCTGCCCTCGACGGCCTTGATAACCGTATGGAGGGTCGGTTCCTGAGTCGCCTTCGGCGTATTGAATTCGGTGATGTCGGCGCCGCCCGAGAAGGCCTTGCCGGCGCCCGTCAGCACGATCGCCTTGATGGCCGGATCGTTCTGCGCGCGCTCGATCCCTTCCACGATGCCGGCTCGAGTCGAGAGGCCGAGCCCGTTTACGGGGGGATTGTTCAGCGTGATGACGGCCACGCCGTCATGAGTTGTGTAGTCCACTGCCATCTGCCTGCCTCCGTGCGATGAGGCGGCGCATGGCGCGCCGCCTGTCCGGTTGATCGAGTCGGCTCATTGTCCGACTTTAGCTCCGATTTCCCCGGGGTCAGCAGGCAGAATACACAAAAAAGCACGCTCGTTCAATTTATCGTTAGACGGGGTTTCCCCTGGCAAGCGGAGTCAGGGGGCAATCCTTCTCGTCTTCGAGCGCGGACGGCAGGATGTGGTCGCGGAAAATGTCGCGCAGTTTGAGTTTCTGCAGCTTGCCGGTGGCCGTATGCGGGAGTTCGTCGACAAAGACGACGTCGTCGGGAATCCACCATTTGGCGACCTTGCCGTCGTAGAACGCGAGCAGTTCCTCGCGTGTCACCTCGAAACCCGCACGCTTGACAATCACCAGCAACGGCCGTTCGGTCCATTTTGGATGCGAGCAGGCGATGCACGCGGCTTCGGCCACCGCCGGGTGCGCGATCGCGACGTTCTCGATGTCGATCGAACTGATCCACTCACCGCCCGACTTGATCACGTCTTTCGAGCGATCCGTGATGTGCAGGAAACTATCACGGTCGATGGTGGCGACGTCGCCAGTCGGGAACCAGCCGTCCACCAGCGGCGAATCGTCCTTGCGGAAATACCGGTCGATCACCCACGGGCCGCGTACGTGCAGATCGCCGAACGCCACACCGTCCCACGGCAGATCGCGCCCGTCTTCGCCGACGATCTTCATATCGACGCCATACAGCACATGACCCTGCTTTTCGAGCAATTTGCGCTGCTCTGCCAGGGGTCGCTGACTCTGTTCCCACGTTAGTTTCGACAAGGTGCCGAGCGGCGACATTTCCGTCATACCCCATGCATGGATCACCTGTATGCCGTATTCGTCTTCGAAAGCTCGCAGCATGGCTGGCGGACAGGCCGAGCCGCCAATCACCGTGCGATTCAGCGAAGAAAAACGCACCTTGGCTTCGCGCAGATAGTTGAGCAGGCCGAGCCACACGGTCGGTACGCCGGCAGAATATGTGACGCGCTCGTTTTCCATCAATTCATACAGCGATTTGCCGTCGAGATCCTTGCCGGGAAAGACCAGCTTCGCGCCTGTCAGCGGCGCGGAATGCGGAATGCCCCAGGCGTTCACGTGGAACATCGGCACGACCGGCAGCACGGAGTCGCGCGCGGACAGGCTCATCGCGTCGGGCAGCGCTGCACCGAATGCGTGCAGGACGGTCGAGCGGTGCGAGTACAGCGCGCCTTTCGGGTTGCCGGTGGTGCCGGACGTATAGCAAAGATAGGAGGCCTGCCGTTCGTCGATGGCCGGCCAGTCGTAATTCCCGTCCTGTGCTTCCACCAAGGTTTCGTAGCTCAGCACCGGCGTTTGCATCGCCGGCAGATGCGCTTCATCGGCCAGTGCGATCCAGCCGCGCACTTTGGGGCACTGCGGTGCCAACGCATCGACGAGCGGTGCGAACGTGGTGTCGAACAGCACGTAGGCGTCGTCGGCGTGGTTGATGATGTAAGCGATCTGATCGGGGAAGAGCCGCGGATTGATCGTGTGACACACGGCGCCGAAGCCCGTCGTGCCGTAATACGCTTCCAGATGCCGGTAGCCGTTCCAGGCCAGTGTGGCCACCCGCTCGCCGGGTTCGACGCCAAGCGCGATCAGCGCCTGCGCCAGCTGCTTCGCGCGCTTTTCGCAGTCGCGGTAGGTGTAGCGATGTACGTCGCCTTCGATGCGCCGCGACACGATCTCGGTGTCGCCGAAATGCCGCGCGGCGTGCGCGAGCAACGAGGACACGGTGAGCGGCACGTCCATCATCTGGCCAAGCAGCGGCGTCGTCATAAAGAGAGGTCTCCTCGCCTTGTTTGCGTCGTTTGGGTTGTAGCTCGGGGGCCGCGCGCACTCCGCTGCGTCGCGCGCGACGCTTAAGGTTGGTCCGCAAGGGACGCTCCGGTTGGTCGCGCGGCGTGCTCTGAAGCGGCGCGGAAGCGCTCCGGCAGGAGACGTCCGGCACGCAGGCGCGTGTCCGGCCAAACCTCGGACTGACAGCCGGCCAGCACCGCCGCGGGCGCGGACTTACAATATCGGTTAATCCAGAGGCGCTCAACATGTCGTTTTCCCCAAGCATTGCAGGGTTATCCGGGCCTTTAGCGGCTCTTTCCGACGCACTGATCACCTCGCCCGAAAGCGCATTCGCGCGGCTCGGCAGCGTGTTTCTGACGCGGCTGCCGGCTGCGCCGCTGAGTGCGCCGTACGTGGTCGGGTTCTCCGCAGAGACCGCCGCGTTGCTCGGTTTAGAGCCCGGGCTCCAGAATGATCCGGGCTTCGCCGAACTGTTCTCTGGCAACGCCACGCGTGAATGGCCTTCCGAAGCGCTGCCGTATGCGTCGGTGTATTCAGGGCATCAGTTCGGCGTGTGGGCGGGCCAGCTCGGCGACGGCCGCGCGCTCGGTCTCGGCGAAGTCGAACACAATGGCCGGCGCTTCGAGCTGCAGCTCAAAGGCGCGGGCCGCACGCCCTATTCGCGCATGGGCGACGGCCGCGCGGTGCTGCGTTCGTCGATCCGCGAATATCTGTGCTCGGAAGCCATGCATCACCTCGGCATTCCGACCACGCGCGCGCTGTGCGTGATCGGCTCCGACCAGCCGGTGCGCCGCGAGGAAGTCGAGACCGCGGCGGTCGTCACGCGCGTCGCGCCAAGTTTCGTGCGCTTTGGGCACTTCGAGCATTTCTATTCGAACGATCGCGTCGATGCACTGCGTGCGCTCGCCGATCACGTGATCGACCGCTTCTATCCGCATTGCCGCGAAACCGACGATCCGTATCTCGCGCTGCTGAATGAAGCCGTGAATTCGACCGCCGATCTGATGGTCGAATGGCAAGCCGTGGGCTTCTGCCACGGCGTGATGAATACCGACAACATGTCGATCCTCGGTCTCACGATCGACTACGGCCCGTTCGGTTTCATGGACGGCTTCGACGCCGGCTACATCTGCAATCACTCGGATTCGCAAGGCCGCTACGCGTACAAGATGCAGCCGCAGATTGCGTACTGGAACCTGTTTTGCCTCGCACAAGGGCTGCTGCCGCTGCTGGGCGTCCAGCATGAAGAAAGCGTGCGCGGCGAGAAGGCGATCGAAGACGCGCAGCGCGTGCTCGGCGGCTTCAAGGAGCGGTTCGCGCCGGCGCTGGAAAAACGCATGCGCGCCAAGCTCGGCCTCGAAAGCGAGCGCGATGGTGACGACACCCTGATCAACGGTCTATTCGAAGTGATGCACGCCAACCGTGCGGATTTCACGCTGACCTTCCGCAATCTGGCGCGTATTTCGAAGCACGATGCGAGCGGCGACGCGCCAGTGCGCGACCTGTTCCTCGACCGCGCCGCATTCGACGCGTGGGTGAACGACTACCGCGCGCGACTGTCCGAAGAAACACGCGACGACGCCGCGCGCGCCATTGCAATGAACCGTGTGAACCCCAAATTCGTACTTCGTAATCATCTGGCAGAAACGGCGATCCGCCGGGCGAAAGAGAAGGACTTCTCCGAAGTGGAACGCCTGGCAGCCGTCCTGCGCCGCCCGTTCGACGAGCAACCGGAAAACGAGGCGTATGCGGGGCTGCCGCCGGATTGGGCCAGCTCGCTGGAAGTGAGTTGCTCTTCGTGACGAGCCCCCAAAACAATCTTGAGACAGGAACCCCGACCATGAACAAGCCCGACGACCTCAACACTGGCGCCCCCGCCGTGCAGAAAGACGACGCCGAGTGGCGCAATCAGCTCTCCGACATCGAATACCAGGTGACGCGCCACGCGGCCACCGAGCGCCCCTTCACCGGCCGCTATCACGATCACTGGGACCGCGGCATCTATGACTGCGTCTGTTGCGGCACGCCGCTGTTCGAATCGGACACCAAGTTCGACGCCGGCTGCGGCTGGCCGAGCTATTTCAAGCCGATCAACGGCGAAGTGATCGCCGAGAAAACCGACCGCACGCACGGCATGCTGCGCATCGAAGTGCAGTGCAAGAACTGCGGCGCGCATCTGGGCCATGTGTTCGAAGACGGACCGGCGCCGACCGGTCTGCGTTACTGCATCAATTCGGCTGCGTTACAATTCGAGCCCAAGTAACGCAGCGCGGCGTCCGGCGCCCGTTGAATGATGTGCGGCCAGCGTCTGTCGTCAGGCACGCGCCGGCCGCGACACCCTTCATCCGGCTTGCAATCCGGTCACCCCAGCGGTCAGCCGGCGGTCGACCCGGCACGGCAATCATGCTACGAACAGCGCAATGCGCTGTTCCCGGCTGCCGCGACGAGTTTCTGCAGCATCCCTGCCACCGAACGCCCCGCGCCGCGTCCCCAATTCTCCGACTCTCCAACCCACTCTCCGAATTCCCGACCAGATAATGAAATTCCTGTTCGATCTGTTCCCGATCATCCTGTTCTTCGTCGCCTTCAAGATCTGGGGCATTTTTACGGCGACGGCAGTGGCGATCGTCGCCACGCTGGTGCAGATCGCGTGGGTGGCATTCCGCCACCGCAAGGTCGATCCGATGCTGTGGGTGAGCCTCGGCGTCGTCACCGTGTTCGGCGGCGCGACGCTCGTGCTGCACAACGACACGTTTATCAAATGGAAGCCGACCGTGCTGTACTGGGCGTTTTCGGTCGCGCTGATCGTCTCGCAACTGGCCTTCAACAAGAACCTGATCGAAGCGATGATGGGCAAGCAGATCACGCTGCCGCACGCGATCTGGGGCAAGCTGAACATCGTCTGGGCGATTTTCTTCGTGCTGCTGGGACTGGTGAACCTGTTCGTCGCGTACAACTACACGACCGACCAGTGGGTCAATTTCAAGCTGTTCGGCGCCACCGGGTGTCTGGTGGTATTCATCGTCGGGCAGAGTTTGTGGCTGTCGAAGTATATGAAGGAAGAATGACATGACGAGCGATGTGTTCATGCACGCCACGACCGCCGAGCGCGCCGCGCTGATCGAGGCGCGTCTTACCGCGGCGCTCGCGCCGGTCGCCTCGATCCAGATCACGGATGACAGCGCGCAGCACGCGGGCCACGCCGGCGCGTCCGCCGGCGGTCATTTCTCTGTCACGATCGTGGCTGCCGCATTCGCCGGGAAAGCCCGCGTGGCGCGGCATCGCATGGTGTATGATGCGCTGGCCGATGCCATGCAGCGCGGCATTCACGCCCTTGCAATCACGGCGTATACGCCCGAAGAATTTGCTTTGTTGCCCCGCTAGGAAACCTTTCGATGACCTTGAAGAAAACCCGCCTTTGGGTATTGCTGGCTGCATTTGCAGCCGCACCTGCATTCGCACAGAACATCGCCGTCGTGAACGGCACGCCGATTCCGAAAGCACGCGCTGACGCGCTGATCGATCAACTGGTTCATCAAGGCCAGCAAAACACGCCGCAACTGCAAATGGCCGTGCGCGAAGAGCTGGTGAACCGCGAGATCCTGATGCAGGAAGCGCTGCGCCGTGGCCTGCCGAATCGTCCGGACATCAAGGCGCAAATCGCCGTCGCGCAACAAACCGTCGTGCTGCGCGCGCTGATCGAAGACTTCGTGAAGAACAACACGCCGACTGACGCGGAAGTCACCGCGCGTTACAACGCGCTGATCAAGGACGCGGGCGGCAAGGAATATCACCTGCATCACATCCTGGTCGACAATGAACAGCAAGCGAAGGATCTGATCGCCAAGATCAAGGCCGGCGCAAGCTTCGAAGACCTCGCCAAGCAATTCTCGAAGGACCCGGGATCGGGCAAGAACGGCGGCGACCTGGACTGGTCGGACCCGAAGGCCTATGTACCTGAATTCGCGGACGCGGCCACGCATCTGCAGAAAGGCCAGATGACCGACACGCCGGTTCACACACAATTCGGCTGGCACATCATCCGTGTCGACGACGTGCGCAACATCACGCCGCCGCCGCTGGAACAAGTGCGTCCGCAAATCGTGCAGCAGATCCAGCAGGAAAAGCTGCAGGCGTTCGAAGAAGGTCTGCGTAAGAACGCGAAGATTCAGTAAGCGGTTTTTGCGCTGCTGCGTTGGAATAAAAAAACCGCCCTCGGGCGGTTTTTTTGTTTCTGCGGGTTCTGCTTTACTTCCCTTCTGCTACAGCGAGGGAGCCGCCGCGACGAGCGGCGGCCCCCGTCGCATCATCAACCCAGCCAGCGGCGTGCGTTCTGGAACACGCGCAGCCACGGGCTCGCGTCCGTGCTGCCCTCACCCCAACCTTCCGGATGCCAGCTCATCTGCACCGCGCGATGCACGCGCTCGGTGTGCGGCATTAGCACGCTGAAGCGGCCATCAGGCGTCGTGACCGACGTGATGCCGTCCGGCGAACCGTTCGGGTTGAACGGATACTGCTCCGTTGCCTGCCCACGGTGATCGACGTAACGCATCGCCACCGCTACCTTCGACGCATCGCCTTGCTGCGAGAAGTCCGCGTAACCCTCGCCGTGCGCAATCGCCACCGGAATGCGCGAGCCTTCCATGCCGGAGAAGAAGATCGACGGCGAAGCCTGCACCTCGACCAGCGAGAAGCGCGCTTCGAATTTCTCCGACTTGTTACGGGTGAACTTCGGCCAGGCTTCCGCGCCCGGAATCATCGAAGCGAGGCTGCTCATCATCTGGCAGCCATTGCAGATGCCCAGCGCGAACGTGTCTTCGCGGCCGAAGAACGCAGCGAACATATCGGCGAGTTGCGAGTTGAAACGGATCGCCTTCGCCCAGCCTTCACCGGCGCCCAGCGTGTCGCCGTATGAGAAGCCGCCGCACGCCACCGCGCCGGCGAAATCCGCCAGGTTGGCGCGGCCGGCCAGCAGGTCGCTCATGTGCACGTCGTGCGCGTCGAAGCCGGCGCGGTCGAATGCATAAGCCGTTTCGAGGTGCGAGTTCACGCCTTGCTCACGCAGGATCGCGACACGCGGACGTGCGCCCTTGCCGATGAACGGCGCGGCGACGTCTTCAGAAGGATCGAACGTGAGGACCGGCGAGATGCCCGGATCGGCGGCATCGGAGAGCGCGTCGTATTCGGCATCGGCACACGCCGGGTTGTCGCGCAGACGCGAAATACGCCAGCTCACTTCGCTCCACGCACGATGCAACTCGGTACGCGGCGCGTCGTAGATCTTCTTCGCGTCGCGATAGATTTCGATCGTGTCACGATCGTTGATCTTGCCGATCACGTGCGAGCACGCCGACAGACCGTGTTCGCGCAATGCGCCCAGCACCGCGTCGCGGTCCGCTGCGCGCACCTGAATCACGGCGCCAAGTTCTTCGGTGAAGAGCGCGCGGATCGTGCGGTCTTCACGACGGCCGCTGGTCTGCTTCGCCCAGTCTTTCGCATCGCCGTAATCGGATTCATGGTTCGGATCGAGCACCAGCATGTCGACGTTGAGCGACACGCCCACGTGACCCGCAAACGCCATTTCGCAAACCGTCGCCCACAGGCCGCCGTCCGAGCGGTCGTGGTACGCGAGCAGCTTGCCGTCGCTATTGAGTGACTGGATCGCGGTAAAGAAACGCTTCAGATCTTGCGGATCGTCGACGTCCGGCACCGTGTCGCCAACCTGCTGTGTGACTTGCGCGAGGATACTGCCGCCCAGACGATGCTTGGCGCGGCCAAGGTCGATCGCGATCAGCACGGAGTCGCCCGCGCCGCTTGCGCTGCGCAGTTGCGGCGTGAGGTGCTTACGCACATCTTCGACCGGCGCAAATGCCGAGATGATCAGCGAGACCGGCGCGACGACTTCCTTCGCCACGCCACGGTCTTCCCACTTGGTGCGCATGGACAGCGAATCCTTGCCCACCGGAATGCTGATACCCAGCGCCGGGCACAGTTCCATGCCGATGGCCTTGACCGTGTCGTACAGCGCGGCGTCTTCGCCTGCTGCGCCGCATGCGGCCATCCAGTTGGCCGACAGCTTGAGCTTATCGAGCGACGCAATCGGCGCCGCCGCGATGTTGGTGACCGCCTCGCCGACCGCCATGCGGCCCGACGCCGGCGCGTTGATCACAGCGAGCGGCGTACGCTCGGCCATGGTCATCGCTTCGCCACGGAAGCCTGCGTAGTCCATCGTCGTAATCGCGACGTCGGCCACCGGCACTTGCCACGGCCCGACCATCTGGTCGCGCGCGGTTGTGCCGCCCACCGAACGGTCGCCGATCGTGATCAGGAACGACTTGCTGGCAACCGTCGGATGACGCAGCACGCTGACCGCCACTTCCGACAACGCGATGCCGGTGACATCCACCGGCTCGAGCTTCTGCTCGACGCGCTTCACGTCGCGATGCATGCGCGGCGCCTTGCCGAGCAGCACTTCCATCGGCATGTCGACCGGCTCGTGTGCGGTGTCGCTGTTCGATTCGGAGTCGATCACCTTCAACTGACGTTCGGCCGTAGCCGTGCCGACCACCGCGAACGGGCAGCGCTCGCGCTCGCACATGGCCTGGAAGGCCGGCAGATCAGCCGGCGCAATCGCCAGAACGTAACGCTCCTGTGCTTCGTTCGACCAGATTTCACGCGGCGACAAACCGCTCTCTTCCAGCTGGATCTTGCGCAGATCGAAGATCGCGCCCTTGCTGGCGCCGTCCACCACCTCCGGGAAGGCGTTCGACAAACCGCCCGCACCCACGTCGTGAATGCTCAGAATCGGGTTCTTCTCGCCGAGTTGCCAGCACGCGTTGATCACTTCTTGCGCACGGCGCTCGATTTCCGGATTGCCGCGCTGGACCGAGTCGAAGTCGAGTTCGGCTGTGTTGGTGCCGGTCGCCATCGAGCTGGCAGCGCCGCCGCCCATGCCGATACGCATACCCGGGCCGCCGATCTGGATCAGGAGCGAGCCTTCCGGCAGATCGTGCTTGTGCGTGTGTTGATCCGAAATATTGCCGATGCCACCGGCGATCATGATCGGCTTGTGATAACCGCGCACCAGACCTGCAACGTTCTGCTCGTATGCGCGGAAATAGCCACCCAAATTCGGCCGGCCGAATTCGTTGTTGAACGCAGCGCCGCCGAGCGGGCCGTCGATCATGATTTGCAGCGGCGACGCGATGCGGTCAGGACGGCCATACGCTTCGTGCTTGTCGTCCGGGTTCCGGTGCGCCAACGGCTGCGCGGCGTCACGGGCGTTTTCCCATGCTTCGACGCCATCCGGCAACTCCAGATTCGACACCGTGAAGCCCGCCAGACCCGCCTTCGGACGCGCGCCGCGGCCCGTCGCGCCTTCGTCGCGGATTTCACCGCCCGCGCCGGTCGAGGCGCCCGGGAACGGCGAGATCGCGGTCGGGTGGTTGTGCGTTTCCACCTTCATCAACGTGTGCGTCAGTTCGACGTTACGGCGATAGTGTTCGGGCAGCGCGCCGGGTTCAGCCGGCGTGCGCGGGAACCAGCGCTCAGCCACGCCGCCCGCCATGATCGCCGAGTTGTCCGAATACGCGACGATCGTGCCCTGCGGGTTCAGCTTTTCCGTGTTGCGGATCATGTTGAACAGCGAGATGTCCTGCTTCTCGCCGTCGATCGTCCAGTCCGCGTTGAAGATCTTGTGACGGCAGTGTTCGCTGTTGGCCTGCGCGAACATCATCAGCTCGACGTC
Organism: Paraburkholderia sp. SECH2; assembly: GCF_030464795.1. Lineage (NCBI taxonomy): Bacteria > Pseudomonadati > Pseudomonadota > Betaproteobacteria > Burkholderiales > Burkholderiaceae > Paraburkholderia > Paraburkholderia sp. SECH2. The sequence continues at coordinate 155,095 of NZ_JALPRH010000004.1, read as the reverse complement.
GGTCGGGTTGCGGCCGAGTTTCGTGAAAGCGTCGACCAGATAGTCGATTTCGTCGTCCGCGAGCGCAAGGCCCAGTTCCGTGTTCGCCACTTCCAGCGCGCCACGGCCGTTGCTCAACACGTCGACGGTTTGCAGCGGCTTGGCCGGCAGTTCGTCGAACAGATGCAGCGCGTGGTCACGCGAGGGCGCCACGCTTTCGGTCATGCGGTCGTGCAGCGCTGCGGCGACGGCCGCGCGGGCTTCGTCGGAGAGCGCCTTCTTGCCGCCCAGCAGACCGCTTTTCAGCGTGACCGTGTATTCGACGCCGCGCTCGATACGGCGCACCTGCGTGAGACCGCAGAGGTGGGCAATATCGGTTGCCTTGCTGGCCCACGGCGACACCGTGCCGAAGCGCGGCACCACGAGGAAGGTTTCGGCCGCGCCGCGCTCTTTGGTTTCTTCGAGCGGATCGCCGTAATGCATCAGCGCTTCGATCTTCGCGTTGTCTTCCGCTGACAGCGGATTTTGCGCATTGACGAAGTGCAAATACTGCCCGCGCACGCCGGTGATGTTGGCGTCGATGCGCGTAAGCGTCTCGAGCAGGCGGGTTTGACGGAAATCGGAAAGGGCCGAAGCGCCGGGGAAACACGAGAAGTGGGCCATGGACTTGACGTTGCGTCGCTAATGATGCCGATGAGTCGCGCGTGAAGGCGACGTGAGGCGGAAAGGAAGTCCGAGATTATACCCCGGGAACGGCCCTCCAACGGGCGTCGCACCAGGGTTTTGGCGGGGTTTGCGTGGCCGGTCTGCCGTTTTGACTGCTATCATTCGCCCTTTCACCAGATCGGCGCGAGCAGCCTGAGCAATCCCGGGCAGTGCGCCGCATGCCACGCTTAACGGGAACGCGGCGTTTCGGCGTCCCGTCGGCAAATCGAATCAGATCATGGATGTCATCGTCATTGGCGGCGGGATTGTGGGCGTCGCCACCGCTTATCAGCTGCGCGCGGCCGGTCACCGGGTATGCGTCGTCGAGCGTCACGCAACGGTCGCGCAAGGCGCGACCTATGGGCACGGCGGCACCGTGCTGCCGACCCCGCTCGACGTCTGGTTCGGCCCGACTTTCATGGCGAGCCGTCAGGCCGCCAAAAACGGCGTGATCAGCAAGACCGGCTTTAACGGGCCGGTGCGCCAGTTCGTCAAGCAGCTGACCGCGTTGCAGGAGCCGGAGGCGTTCAGCCGCCAGTACGCGCGGCTGCGTCCGTTGATTGAAACATCGCGCGAGGCGATGGCTGACGTCGAAGCGCGCTTCGGGCTGGAATTCGAACAGGCGAGCGGCCTGCTCTATCTGGTGCGTTCCCAGCAGGAATGGCAGCAGACCCAGACTGCGCTCGAGCTGCTGCGCCAATACGAAGTCCCGCACCATGTGCTCACGCCGGCCGAATGCGCCGCGTTCGAGCATTCCGTGCGGACCGAGCCGGAATTCTCCGGCGGCGTGCTGTTCGACCACGAGCGTACGGCCAACTGCCCGCTTTTCGCGAAACTGATCAAGCAGACCCTCGATACACAAGGCGGCGTGCAATTCATGCTGGGCTGCGAAGTCTCGGCGATCCGCCTAGACGGTCAGCGCCCTGCGGTAGAACTGGCGCCGCGGCCCGGCATGGCATCGCGTTCACGCGAAGTCGACGTGATCAACGCCGATGCGATCGTCGTTGCTGCAGGTTACGGCAGTCTGCCGCTGCTCGAGCGCCTGGGACTGCGGCTGCCGCTGCATCCGCTCCGCCTGCATAACCTGGTGGCGCCGATTGCGCATGAGGAATGCGCACCGCATGTCGCGATTGTCGACGCGGTCAAGCGGATTACCGTCAGCCGCATGAATCATCGCCTGCGGATTGCAGGCGGCGCGGTTTTGCAGAGCGCCGGGCAGATCGACAAACCGCTCGGCGAAACATTGACGAAGGAAGCGCTGGCGCTGCTGGGCCAGGCGACCCACGACTGGATTCCGGGGGCCGCCCGGATCTCCGCAGCTCTACCGTGGGAAGGCGTCAAACTGCTGTCACCGGACGGTTTGCCGGTCATCGGCAATGCGCTTCATCCGCGCCTGTTTGTGAACGCCGGCCACGGCCCGGCCGGTTGGGGCCTGGCATGCGGGGCGGGTAAGCTGATCGCCGACCTGATCTCGGACAAGACCCCCGACGTCCCCGCGGACACGCTGGCGGCGCTGCGCGCGGACCGATTCCAGTAATTGGCGCGGCGGGAGCGTATCGGCACTACCATAGTGGCTCCCAACGCTTCCTCACCTTGCCCAAGGTGAACTCCAAGCCTCGCCATGACAGTGCCCGAATCCACGCTCCCGACGCTAATCAGCCCGCATAAGCGGGCGTTGCCGCTGCTCTCGCTCACCGACCTGCGCATCCTTGAAACCCAGGCCGCGGCGGCACTGCCTCAGCACACCCTGATGTCTCGCGCCGGCAAAGCAGCCGCGAGCTACCTGCAAGAGCTGATCACCCGCGACACCTCGATCGAAAAATCGAAGCACAAGGTATGGGTCGTAGCCGGCCCGGGCAACAACGGCGGCGACGCATTGATCGTGGCCGCGGAACTGCACCGGGCAGGTATCGCCGTAGATCTTTGCATGCCGCTTGAAGTCAAGCCGGACGACGCCCGCTGGGCGCTCGACACCGCCCGTGCCGCAGGCGTGGCCATCACATCGACGCCGCCGGCTTCGCTGGAAAGCTATACATGGCTGGTGGACGGCATGTTCGGCATCGGGTTGACCCGTCCTCTGGAAGGTGTCTTTGCTGCCATCGCCCGCCAGCTTTCACAACGCACGAAAGCGAAATCCAGACGAGGCGGTGTGCTGGCGCTCGATACGCCGAGCGGCCTCGACAGCGACACCGGGACTGTCGTCGGCGAAAAACTGGACCAAGCCGGCGGCCAGAACGACAATGTCGCAGTCCACGCCACCCACACGATCACCTTCATCGGCGCAAAGCCCGGCCTCTTCACGGCGCAGGGCCGTGATCTTGCCGGCACGGTAACGGTGGCGCCGATCGGCATCGACAGCAGCACTCGCACGGCCGTGCAACTCAACGCGCCGGCCCTGTTCGCCGACTTCCTGCCGCCGCGCGACTTCGCCACCAACAAGGGCACCTTCGGCAGCCTCGCCGTGGTCGGCGGCGACACCGGTATGTGCGGCGCGCCGATCCTCGCCTCGCGCGCGGCGCTCTATACCGGTGCCGGCAAAGTGCATGTTGCCTTGCTCGGCGACGGTGCCCCGCCCTACGATCCGCCACATCCCGAACTGATGCTGCATGCAGTCGACGATCTGCCGCTCGACAAAATGGACGCACTCGCCGTCGGTTGCGGCATGGGTCAGCGCGACATCGCCACGCGTGTCATGCACGACGTGCTGACGCTCGACGTACCCAAACTGTTCGACGCCGACGCGCTCAATCTGATTTCGACAGACCCATCGCTCGCGGCCGAAGTCACCGCGCGCGGCATACAAGGCGATCCTTGCGTGCTCACACCGCATCCGTTGGAAGCCGCGCGCCTGCTCGGCACGGATGCGCGAGGCGTGCAACGCGACCGCCTCGCCGCAGCGCGGGCGCTGGCTGCGCGCTTCGCCGCAGTGGTCGTGCTGAAAGGCACGGGCACGGTCATCGCCGCGCCGGACGGCCGCGTCGCGATCAATCCGACCGGCAATGCCGCACTCGCGACAGGCGGCACCGGCGACGTGCTCGGTGGCATCATCGGCGCACTGCTCGCCCAGCATCTGCCGCGTTACGAAGCCGCGCTGGCAGGCGTCTACCTGCATGGCCTCGCCGCCGACACGCTGAGCGCGCAAGGCCACGGCCCAGCCGGATTGACGGCGGGTGAACTCGCCCCGATGGTGCGCACTTTGCTCAACCGTCTGTTCTATCCGGCAACGGGTGGATGAGTCAGCGGGTGAATGAAGCGCCCCATGCAGCGCATCAAACGGGGTGCCCTGAACGTGGCGCCTCATCCCACAGTTTGCATGGGACGCCCAAACCGCTGCCACCCGTCACACAACGCCGTTATACTGATTGACTGCGCCGCCCGTCGGATTCATCGCGGGTTACGGCGAAATTTCGGTGGGCCGTTCGATCTCCTGGCGGACTCGCGAAGTTTCCCCGCAACCCACTACGAACCCCACCGCGCGGCATCGCTCTAACAGCATCGTTGCATCATCCTCGGCAGCGCTTCACGCGCGCGCCATTCTTCGTGCCCCTTCGTTAGACGGACGCTATGACGCAGAACTCGCTCCCCTCCTGGTCCTCGCTGCAAACGCATTACGAGAAGATTCGCGATGCGCACATGCGCGACTGGTTCGCCCCCGAGAACGATCCCGCCCCTACCCGTGCTGAGCGCTTTGCGTTCGCGGGCGGCGGTCTCGCGGCCGATTTTTCGAAGAACCGCATCTCCGACGAAACCCTGAAACTGCTGGTGCAACTCGCGCGCGAAGCCGGCGTCGAGAAGCGCCGCGACGCGATGTTCGCGGGCGAAGTCGTCAACCCGACCGAAGGCCGCGCCGCCTTGCACACCGCGCTGCGCGCCACTGATCCGAAGGCGCCGTTCCATGCGGAAATCCAGGCGGAGCGCGCCAAGATGGCCGCATTCGCCGACAAGGTCCGCAGCGGCGAGTGGACCGGCTATACCGGCAAGCGGATTCGCTACGTCGTGAACATCGGCATCGGCGGCTCGGACCTCGGGCCCAAGATGGTCGTGCACGCGCTGCATCACCTGGCCACGCCGGAGATCACCACGCACTTCGTGTCGAACGTGGACGGCGCGGATCTGTACAACGTGATGCAGATGATCGATCCCGAAGAGACGCTCGCGATCATCGTCTCCAAGACTTTCACGACGCTCGAAACGATGACCAATGCGCGCTCGCTGCGCGACTGGTTCATCGAAAAAGGTTGCCCGGAGAGTGCGCTGGCGAAGCACTTTGTTGGCGTGTCGGCCAATCCTTCTGAGGTGGTCAAGTTCGGCATCGCGAAAGAGAATGTGTTCGAGATGTGGGACTGGGTCGGCGGGCGTTATTCGCTGTGGTCGGCAGTGGGTTTGTCGATCATGATCGCGATCGGCCCAAAACAGTTCGACGAACTGCTGGCCGGCGCCAACGAGATGGACCAGCATTTCCGCGACGCGCCGCTCGAAAAAAATCTGCCGGTGCTGCTCGGCATGATCGGCATCTGGTATCGCAACTTCTTCGGCTCGCAAAGCTATCTGGTCGCGCCGTATTCGGAAGCGCTGCATTTCCTGCCGTCGTATCTGCAACAGCTCGAAATGGAGAGCAACGGCAAGTCGGCGCGCCTGGATGGCGTGATGGTCGACTATCCGACCGCCGCCGTGACCTGGGGCGAACCAGGTACGAACGGTCAGCATGCGTTCTTCCAGATGCTGCATCAAGGCCCGACGATCGTGCCGATCGACTTCATCGCCGTGTTGACGCCGGAGCATCCGCTCGTCAGCCATCATCCGAAGCTGCTGGCGAACTGTTTCGCGCAAAGCGAAGCGCTGATGCTCGGCCGCACGCTCGAAGAAGCGAAGAAGGTGGCCGGTGCGGACAAGCCGGAACTGGCGCCGCATCTGGTGTTTCCGGGCAACCGTCCGACGAGCACGTTGCTGGTCGATGCGCTCACCGCGCGTTCGCTCGGCGCATTGATCGCGCTGTACGAGCACAAGGTGCTGGTGCAGGCATCGGTATGGGACATCAATCCGTTCGATCAATGGGGCGTCGAGTTGGGCAAGATCCTCGGCAAGGTGGTCGAGGCGGATCTGACGTCGGCAAGCGTCGATGAGAAGAAGCATGACTCGTCGACGTCGGCGTTGATCGCGCGGGCGCGTGCTGCCTTGAAGCGATAAGCGTGAGCGGCGCGCTTGCTCGTGCCGCATGCGCTGATTGCTCACGCCCGCGTGGTTAGCGGCGTTGCGTTATCGAGTTGCGTGAGAGGAAAAGCAAAGCGGGCCCTTGTGGCCCGCTTTGCTTTATACGAACGAGTGACGCTTGGTTGGCACGCTTCTCAGGCCAGACGTCCCGCTTCGATGGTCACCGTCGTATCGCAGCGGCGCGCCAGTTCGATGTCGTGCGTGACGAGGATCAAGGTGGCGCCATTCGCGCGGTTCATCTCGAACATCAGATCGATCACCGCGTGACCGGTGGCTGCATCGAGACTGCCGGTCGGCTCGTCGGCGAACAGAATCGCCGGATGCGTGACAAAGGCTCGCGCGAGCGCGACCCGTTGCTGTTCGCCGCCCGACAGCAGTTTCGGATAGTGCGCAGTGCGCTTGGCGAGTCCCACCTGCTCCAGCAATCCGCGCGCACGCGCCGCGGCCTCGCGCGTGCCGATGCCGCCTTGCAGTTCGAGCGGAAGCGTGACGTTTTCGAGCGCCGTCAAATGCGGCATCAGTTGAAACGACTGGAACACGAAACCGACCGAGCCGCTCCTCAACGCGGCGCGCTCGTCTTCGTCCAATTCGGTGAGCTCGCGGCCGAGCAGCCGAACCGAGCCCGAGCTTGCGCTGTCCAATCCTGCGAGCAAGCCGAGCAGCGTAGACTTGCCCGACCCGGATGCACCGACGATCGCCACACTGCTGCCGGCATCGATAGCAAGATCGATGTCCTCGAGAATCGTCAGTTCGCCTGTTGCATCCTTAACCTTCTTGCACAAACCCCGCACTTCAATGACTGGATCAGTTTTGTTTAGCATGGTGAAGCGTAGGTTGAAAGTGCGCGCCGTAGCGACGGCGCTGACTACTGCATTCGGCCCGGCCGTGCTGGCCGCAACCCTGTTTTCGTTGCCCTTCACAGCCCATGCGGCCAACCCGCCCGAACAGGCCAAGCCGGTGATCGTCGTGCTAGGCGACAGCATCTCGGCCGAATACGGCTTGCCCCGCGACACTGGCTGGGTTGCCTTGATGCGCCAGCGCCTCACCGATGAGCGAATCGATTATAGCGTCGCCAATGCAAGCATCAGCGGCGACACCACCAGCGGTGGCCGGGCGCGCTTGCCGGCGCTTCTGCAGCGGCTCAAGCCGAGTATCGTGATCGTCGAGCTCGGCGCCAACGATGCGTTGCGCGGCGTGCCGCTCTCCACCACCGAAGACAACCTGCGCACGATCATCGAGCAGGCTCAACAAGGCCACGCGAAGGTCGTGCTGGTCGGCATGTACGTACCACCCAATTACGGCCCCGACTACACGCAAAAGTTCCACGGCCTGTACGGCGAACTCTCGAAGCAATTGCGCGTGCCGCTGGTGCCCTTCTTGCTGGCCGGCATCGCCGACAAACCGGAAATGTTTCAGGCGGATCAGATCCATCCCACGCAGCAGGCACAGCCAGTGCTACTCAACAACGTGTGGCCGGCTATCAAGCCACTCCTTCGCACAAGTTCGCCGCACTGAAAAGCTCGCTAACAACTTGTTTCCGGTAATTGGGGAGCGCGGATCGGCAAGATCGCTCCAACTTTCGTAATCCCGCGCAACCCGGCTCGATTCTGAGCGACTTCTGAGGAGATAACGTGAAATATTTACCGTTAATCGCTTTGACCGTGGCAATTTCTGCATGCGCCGCTCAACCGCCGGCAGGTGTCCAATCCGTGGGCCAAAGCCAGCAGCCGCCGAAGGCCGTCGCTGCGTGCATCGCGCACAAATGGGCCGATAGTTCACAACAGCAAGTCGTGTCGCAAGACGTCATGGCTAACGATCAGGCAATGGATGTCTATGTGCCGGGTCAGCAGCCGCCTAACGGCGCAGCCGCCGTCGTACGGCCCTCCTACAGCGGCCCGGGCTCGTGGGTCGGCTTCCGCGCCAATGGCGCTGCGGGCAGCGACGCCACCAGTTCGATCAGCGCCTGCCTCTAGGCGGCTGACGGCATAACAAGCCGCGCTCCCAGGCAGACCGTTTGACGCGCTTGCACGCGTCAAATGAAAAAGCCCCGCAATTGCGGGGCTTTTTTGTGGCTGCGCGCTTTACCTGCTTGCGCGCTCACGCTAGTGGTAGTGCTTATTCGCCGCTCGCCTGCGCATTGCTGCTGTCGAGCGAGCCGTAGAACTTCACCTTCGAACGGGCACGCAGCGATTCGACGTAAGCCTCAGCGTCGGATTGCGCATCGACTTGCGCAATCTGCTGCTGCGCTGCAGCCAGACGCTGCGGATCGATAGGTGCGCTTGCAACGACCGCGTTCACGCGATAGATCGCATAACCGTCGCCGCCGAGGTCCACACCGACGTACGCAGGTAACTTTTGCGCGTCTGCCTTGTAGATTGCACTCAATGCAACCGGCGGCACACCTTGCGCGTCGTTGCGCGACACCTTCAGCGGCGACGAGAAGCCCGTCGTGGCCTTCGACTTATCGAGCTCCGCCAACTTCGCGATGCCTTCCTTGTGAGCGGCCTCGTTCGACTGAGCCGCGATCACTTTCTGACGCACCGCGTCCTTGACGGCGTCGAGCGCCGGCACGGCTGCAGCTTTGTAATCCGTCACGCGCGCCGCGATCAACGTGTTACCGCCGACATCGATCGCTTGCGTGTTGTTGCGCGCGGTGACTGCATCGCTCGCGAACACCGCAGCCAGGAACTTCGCGTTGTTCAGCGGGCTGTCAGGCGGCAGCTTCGGATCCGGCTGCGGCGTGACCGTGGCCGTTTGCAGTTGCAGCTTGTACTTGTCGGCAGCCGGCTGCAGGCTCTTCGCCTTCTCGTAAACGATCGACGTGAAGCCTTCCGAGTCGTCGCTGAATGCCTTGCTCGCCAGCTGCGTTTTCAGGTCTTTTGCGATCTGATCTTTCACTTCGTCGAACGGCTTGGTGACGGCCGGCTTCACGTCCGTGACCTTGACGATGTGATAGCCGAAATCGGTCTGCACGATGCCGCTGACTTCGTCTTTCTTGAGACCGAACACGGCGTCGTCGAATGCCTGGCCGCCAGCGATCATGCCGCGACCGAAGTAACCCAGATCACCGCCCTTCGACGCCGAACCCGGATCCTGCGAATTCTGCTGCGCGATCTGCGCGAACTGGTCCGGATGCGCCTTGACCTGTGCGAGCACCTCGTCGGCCTTCTGCTTTGCCTTGGCCTTGTCAGCTGCGCTTGCATCTTTTGGCGCGGCGATCAGGATGTGGCTCGCGCGTACCTGACCATCCGTGCGGTAATGCGCGATGTTGTCGTCGTAGTACTTTTTCAGATCAGCATCGCTCGGCTGCACAGCAGCCGACAACGTTGCCGGCGACATCACAAGGTACTGGATCGTTGCCGTGGCGGGCGTGGCGAAGTCGTTGCGATGCGCGTCGTAATACGCCTGAAGTTGCGCGTCCGTGGGCTGCACCTTCGCTGCATAGTCGCGCGGATGGAACGCAATGCCCTGCACTTCGCGTTGCTGTTCGGCGAGCTCAGTGAGATGCTGGGCGAGCGTCTTCGACGTGAAGGCGCTGCCTTGAATGCTTGCAGGCAACTGCTGCGTGGCAATGCTGTAACGCACACGTTCGTCGTACTGATCGGGCGTCATGCCTTGCATCGCGAGCAGCTGCTTGTAGCGGTCGACGTCGATCGAGCCGTCAGGATTCTTCAGCGACGAGATCACCGGATCGTTCAACAGCACACGGCGCACGGCGTCGTCAGACGCGGTCAGATGCAGGCGCTGTGTTTCATCAGCCAGCACGCGCTGCTCGATCAGACCGTCGAGCATTTCGCTACGGCGCGCAGGCGTATCAAACGACTTCATGTCGAACTGCGCACCGAGCATTTGACGGGCGCGGTCGAGTTGCTGACGCATCGCGTCGTCATACTCTGCGCGAGTAATCTTGTGGCCGTTAACGCTGGCGACGTTTGCACTTTCGTCAAAGAAGCCGCGGAAGCCTTGAATACCCACAAAACCCAACCCCGGCACAATGACGAGGATGAGCATGAACATCATCAGGCGTTTGTGATTGCGGAAAAAATCGAGCATGCGTGAGGGAGTGCCAAAAACAGAACGCCCGATCTTACAACAGCGGGCAATAAAAAAGGCGAACCGGAGTTCGCCTTTCGTGGATACTGGCGGAGTGGACGGGACTCGAACCCGCGACCCCCGGCGTGACAGGCCGGTATTCTAACCGACTGAACTACCACTCCTTATACTGCACTTGTACTAAACAGAACCACTATGCCGAATCTGAAACTGGTGGGTGCTGAGAGGCTCGAACTCCCGACCTACGCCTTGTAAGGGCGCCGCTCTACCAACTGAGCTAAGCACCCGTTTCGCGATTCAGCGTGCTCCTGCTTTTGCTGCCTGATTGATCAACTTGCGTATCAACTAGTGCGACGCCAAGTCACACAGATCACGCACGATTCGTTGCACTTCTTTCTAACGAACCTGCAATTCCTCAAGCAGCAAGCCCATTAGTTTAGCGCATCCTTCAGAGCTTTGCCAGGCCTAAATTTAGGGACCTTCGCTGCCTTGATCTTGATGGCGGCGCCGGTGCGCGGATTGCGCCCCGTACGCGCGGTACGCTTGCCCACGGCAAAGGTACCGAATCCCACCAGCGTCACCGAACCGCCCTTCTTCAACGTACCTTTGACCCCACCGATCACCGCGTCGAGTGCACGACCTGCCGCCGCCTTCGAAATATCGGCTTGCTGTGCAATGTGATCGATCAATTCCGTTTTATTCATTCCAACCCCCGAGAATGTTTGTGGCAACCGTGACGGCGCTCTGTAGCGCCTGGCATCACGCGGCCGGCGGGTAACGCCGAGCCGACTCATTAGAATTGGCCGAAACCCTTGTGTCAAGCGGGGTTGAGCCTGACTTAAGCGCTTCTGGAGGGCGCCCTCTGTCACCAAATCTTGCTACAGATCGATGTGCGCACAACCAGTCGGCGGCTCAGAACGTCCTTTACTCAAAAAGTGGGATTGCATGCGTTCCAGACGTGATTTCATGCATCTCGCAGGCAATAAAAAACCCGCGACCGAGGCCGCGGGTTTTCATACAGCAAACAGCTTTCGCTACTGACCAGCTTAGTGCTTCACGACTTCCGTTGCACCGGCGTCTTTGCCCGGCTCAGCCGCCGCGACAGGCGCAGCAGGCTTGGGCTCTTCGTCCGGCAATGCCTGCGGCACACGTTCGAGCGCCAGTTCCAGAACCCTGTCGATCCAGCGGACCGGCATGATTTCGATGGCGTTCTTCACGTTGTCCGGAATCTCCGTCAAGTCCTTGACGTTTTCTTCCGGAATCAGCACCAGCTTGATACCGCCGCGATGCGCCGCCAGCAGTTTTTCCTTCAGGCCGCCGATCGGCAGGACTTCACCACGCAACGTGATTTCGCCCGTCATCGCGACATCGGCACGAACCGGAATACCGGTCAACACCGACACCAGCGCGGTCGTCATCGCGATGCCAGCCGACGGACCGTCCTTCGGCGTCGCGCCTTCCGGCACGTGAATGTGAATATCCTGCTTCTCGAACGCTTCGTCCTTGATACCCAGACGGCGCGAACGCGAGCGGACCACCGAGCGCGCAGCCTCGACGGATTCCTTCATCACGTCGCCGAGCGAACCCGTGCGGATCACATTGCCCTTACCCGGCATCACCGCGGCTTCGATGGTCAGCAGATCGCCGCCCACTTCCGTCCACGCAAGACCCGTGACCTGGCCAACCTGATTTTCCTTCGCGGCCAGACCGAAGTCGTACTTGCGCACGCCGAGGAACGTGTCGATATTGCTGCCGTCGACCGTCACCGCGCCTTCCGCCTTCTTCAGCAGAAGCATCTTCACCACCTTGCGGCAGATCTTCGAAATTTCACGCTCGAGCGAACGGACACCCGCTTCACGCGTGTAGTAACGAATGATGTCGCGGATCGCGGTTTCCGTCACATCGACCTCGCCATCCTTGAGGCCGTTGTTCTTCTTCTGCTTGGGCAAAAGATAACGTTGCGCGATGCTGACCTTCTCGTCTTCCGTGTAACCCGACAGACGGATCACTTCCATCCGGTCGAGCAGCGGCGGCGGAATGTTCAGCGAGTTCGACGTTGCCACGAACATCACGTCCGACAGATCGAAGTCGACTTCGACGTAGTGATCGGCGAACGTATGGTTCTGTTCCGGATCGAGCACTTCCAGCAGAGCCGAGGACGGATCGCCGCGGAAATCCTGGCCCATCTTGTCGACTTCGTCGAGCAGGAAGAGCGGATTGCGCACGCCGACCTTGGTCAGGCTTTGCAGAATCTTGCCGGGCATCGAACCGATGTACGTACGACGGTGACCGCGGATCTCGGCTTCGTCGCGCACGCCGCCGAGCGCCATACGCACGAACTTGCGGTTCGTAGCGCGAGCGATCGACTGACCCAGCGACGTCTTACCAACACCCGGAGGCCCAACGAGGCACAGGATCGGCGCTTTGACCTTGTCGACACGTTGCTGGACCGCGAGATACTCGAGAATGCGTTCCTTCACTTTCTCGAGACCGAAGTGGTCTTCGTCGAGCACGCGTTCCGCATTCGAGAGGTCGTTGTTGACCTTGCTCTTCTTGCGCCACGGCAAGCCGATCAGCGTATCGATGTAGTTACGCACGACGGTCGCTTCAGCCGACATCGGCGACATCAGCTTGAGCTTCTTCAGCTCGGCGTCGGCCTTCTTCTTGGCTTCCTTCGGCATGCGGGCAGCCGTGATGCGCTTCTCAAGTTCCTCGAGATCCGCACCTTCTTCGCCTTCGCCCAGTTCCTTCTGGATCGCCTTGACCTGTTCGTTCAGGTAGTACTCGCGCTGGCTCTTCTCCATCTGGCGCTTCACACGCCCACGGATGCGCTTTTCGACCTGCAGGATGTCGATCTCGGCTTCGAGTTGCGCGAGCAGATGCTCGAGGCGCTCGATGACCGGGAACATTTCGAGAATGTGCTGCTTCTGGTCGAGCTTGAGCGGCAGATGCGCCGCGATCGTGTCGGCCAGGCGGCCAGCCTCGTCGATGCCCGACAGCGACGTCAGGATCTCCGGCGGGATCTTCTTGTTCAGCTTCACATACTGGTCGAACTGCGACACGATCGCGCGGCGCAGCGCTTCAGTTTCAGCGCTGTCGGCGTGGTCGGGTTCGAGCGGCATGACTTCGCACGAGAACTGCGTTTCCTGTTCTTCGATGGAAAGCGTTTTCGCGCGCTGCAAGCCTTCGACGAGCACCTTAACGGTGCCATCGGGCAGCTTCAGCATTTGCAGGATGTTGGCGATACACCCTACTTCGTACATGTCCTTTTCGGTCGGCTCATCTTTCGCAGCCGTTTTCTGGGCGACGAGCATGATGTGCTTGCCGCCTTCCATCGCTGCTTCGAGAGCCTTGATCGACTTCGGGCGGCCTACGAAGAGCGGAATCACCATGTGCGGGAAGACGACTACGTCACGCAGCGGGAGCAGCGGGAGCGTAATGCGTTCCGGCGGAAGGAGTTGGGTTCCTGACATTTCATTTCCCCATGAGTGGAATCAGTTCGTTCGATAGGTGAGGCCAGCAGAAAAGATTGCAAGCCTCCGCGTGTGGGAAAAGTTCAGTGACTCCGAAGGTTCAGTGACTCCATAGTGAAAACAACCATCCTGACCACACGATAAACGAAAAAAGCCGTTCACGTTGCCATGAACGGCTTTTTTTGCAGAACCCGAAAGCCGATCAGTTCGAACCCGCCACTTTGGGCGCGTCTTCGTAGATCAGTAGGGGTTTCCCGTCGCCGTCAATCACGTTGTCGTCGATGATGACCTTGCTAACACCTTTCATCTGCGGCAAATCGTACATGACATCAAGCAACGCCTGTTCCAGGATGGAGCGCAGACCGCGAGCGCCCGTCTTGCGACGGATCGCCTTGCGTGCAACAGCCTGCAACGCAGCCGGGCGAATTTCGAGCTCGACGCGTTCCATATTGAACAGCTTGTGGTATTGCTTCACCAGAGCGTTCTTCGGTTCGACGAGGATCTTCATCAAAGCCACTTCGTCGAGCTTGCCAAGCGTAGCCACCACCGGCAGACGGCCGATCAGTTCAGGGATCAGGCCGAACTTGATCAGATCTTCCGGCTCCACTTCGCGCAGCACTTCGCCGGCGTCGCGGTCCTGCTTGCTCTTCACGCTTGCGCCGAAGCCGATACCGGTTTTCTCGGTACGGTCGACGATGACTTTCTCGAGGCCGTCGAATGCGCCACCGCAAATAAACAGAATATTGGTGGTGTCGACCTGGATGAAGTCCTGATTCGGATGCTTACGGCCACCTTGCGGCGGCACCGACGCCATCGTGCCTTCAACCAGTTTCAGCAGGGCCTGTTGCACGCCTTCGCCCGACACGTCGCGGGTGATCGACGGGTTGTCGGACTTGCGGCTGATCTTGTCGATTTCGTCGATGTAGACAATGCCGCGCTGGGCCTTGTCGACTTCGTAATTGCAGTTCTGCAGCAGCTTCTGAATGATGTTCTCGACGTCTTCGCCGACATAGCCGGCTTCCGTCAGCGTCGTTGCATCGGCAATGACGAACGGGACATTCAGAAGGCGTGCGAGCGTCTGTGCGAGCAAGGTCTTGCCGGAACCGGTCGGGCCGATCAGCAGAATGTTGCTCTTGGACAGCTCGATTTCGTCCTTCTTGTCGAGGTGCTTGAGGCGCTTGTAGTGGTTGTACACCGCGACCGCGAGAATCTTCTTCGCGCGTTCCTGACCGATCACGTACTGGTCGAGGATTTCACGGATTTCCTGCGGACTCGGCAGATCGGACTTGGACAAGCCCGCCTCGATGCCCGCACCTGCAGCCTCATCGCGGATGATTTCGTTGCACAGGTCGATACATTCATCACAGATGAACACCGACGGGCCGGCAATCAGTTTTTTGACTTCATGCTGGCTCTTGCCGCAGAACGAGCAATACAGCAGCTTTTCGCTGTTAGAACCTTTCTTGTCCGCCATAGATGTGTGAGCCTCCGGACACTCGATTACATGATACGCCGTTTGCCCCGGCCTCGCAGTTTGGGCGCGGCAGGGCTTGAGCCAAGGTGACGGCGTTTGCCGCAGGCACTCGGACGAGTCTTGATTATTTCACAACCGATCCGACGACGGCCTCGCCCCATTTTGGGGCAAGACCGCACCGGCGTTTCAAGGACACTTCAAGGACGCTTGTGCGCCACCTGATCAACCAGACCGTAAGCTTGCGCGTCATCGCCGGACATGAAATTGTCGCGGTCGGTGTCGCGTGCAATACGCTCGACCGGCTGGCCGGTGTGGTGCGCGAGCAGGTGATTCAGACGTTCCTTCAGGTACAGAATTTCACGCGCCTGGATTTCGATGTCCGACGCCTGGCCGCGCGCCCCGCCCAGCGGCTGGTGAATCATCACCCGTGAATTCGGCAGCGCAAAACGCTTGCCCTTCGCGCCCGCTGCCAGCAGGAATGCGCCCATACTAGCCGCGAGACCCATGCACAACGTGGACACGTCCGGCTTGATGAATTGCATCGTGTCGTAGATCGCCATCCCGGCCGAAACCGAACCGCCCGGGCTGTTGATGTAGAAGCTGATGTCCTTGTCCGGGTTTTCACTTTCAAGGAACAACATCTGCGCGACGACGAGGTTGGCCGTCTGGTCGTTCACTTCACCGACCAGGAACACGATGCGTTCCTTCAGCAGACGCGAATAGATGTCATACGAGCGCTCGCCCCGGCCGCTCGTTTCCACGACGATCGGCACCAGTCCGAGCGCCTGCGCTTCGAGATCCCGGGACGACTGGGAGGTCAACGTGTCCAGCATTTGGGCGCGAAAGGTCATGCAATGGATCCTTGTCTGGAAATATTCTAAATATTAGATGCTAGACAGGTGTGGCCGACGAGCCCGTATTCAAGTGCCCGATCAGTGCGAGCGCGGCGTGCGACGCAGTGTAAAACACGCCATGCAAAACGCACCGCACTTTCACAGCACAAAAAAACGGCGTGCGGGCCGTCGCTCCGACAGCCGGCACGCCGTTGCAGCGACGCTTACGCTTGCGCCGTTGCGCTTGCCAGTTCTTCGAAGCTTACTTCCTTGTCCGTCACCTTGGCCTTGCTGAGGACGAAATCGACGACGTTGGCTTCAACGACGTACGCTTCCATTTCTGCAAGACGTTGCTGATTGGAATAATACCAGCGGACGACTTCCTTCGGGTCTTCGTAGCTTTTCGCGAATTCGTCGACTTCGGCACGAATCTGCTCCGGCTTGGCTTGCAGTTCGTTGGCCTTGACCAGTTCGGCCAGCACGAGGCCCAGCTTCACGCGACGCTCAGCCTGTTCCTTGAACATTTCAGCCGGGATCGGTGCGTCGGCGGCGTTCGGCACGCCACGTTGCTCGAGATCCTGACGCGCCATGCCGACGAGGCGTTCCTGATCTTGCGCGATCAAGGCGCTCGGCACGTCGAGTTCCGAAATCTTCAAGAGCGCGTCCATCACCTGATTCTTGACGATGGCTTGCGTGCGGCGCTTCGCTTCGCGTTCGAGATTGTCTTTGATTTCAGCGCGCATCTTGACCAGATCGCCGTCTTCGATACCGAGCGACTTGGCGAATTCGGCGTCGATTTCCGGCAGATGCGGCCACTCGATCTTCTTCATCGTGATCGTGAATTGCGCAGTCTTACCAGCGACATCCTTGCCGTGATAGTCAGCCGGGAAAGCCAGGTCGAATTCCTTCGATGCGCCGACCGCGAGGCCCAGCGCTGCTTTTTCGAATTCCGGCAGCATGCGGCCTTCGCCCAGCACGAAAGCGAAATCTTCAGCGCTGCCGCCCTGGAACACTTCCCCGTCGATCTTGCCGACGAAGTCGACCGTCACGCGGTCGCCGTCTTTAGCCGCCGTGTCCGCGCCGCCATCACCGTGCTCGCCGGCTTCGCCGCGAGCGTGGAAGTGCACGCGCTGCTTGCGCAGGATGTCCAGCGTGCGGTCGATTTCCGCTTCGCTGATGGTGGTCGTGGTGCGTTCGATTTCAGCCGTGGCGACGTCGCCCAGCTTCACTTCCGGATACACCTCGAACGTCGCGTCGAACGCGTAGTCGCCTTCAGCAGCGTCGGCCTTCGGCGCGAAGCTCGGCTGACCGGCAACGCGCAGATTTTCGGCGCGGCTGATGTCGAAAAATTCCTTGCCGACCTTGTCGCTCAGCACTTCAGCTTCAACCTGGCCCGAATACTGTTGCGTCACCATCTTGAGCGGCACCTTGCCCGGGCGGAAACCCGGCATGCGCACGTTCTTTGCCAGTTGGCGGATACGCGAGTCCACTTCCTTCTGCACGGCGTCCTTCGGCAGGGAAATCGTTACGCGGCGTTCGAGCTTGCCGAGGTTTTCAACAACGTTAGCCATGGCTTCAATCGTCCTAAAATTATTCGAGCGAATCAGTTATCTTCTCCGTGCCGCTTTTCGATGTCGCCGATGTCGCATTTGCGTCGTCTGGCATCGATTGCGCGCCTGCGCCGCGGGCTTGCAGGCCGCCGGCAGCACGGTTGGGTCCAAAGAGCCGAATATTTTAGCAAACTATTTGCGCGCTTAGCCGGGATTCGATGATTGCGCGCACTTTTATCGGTGTTCGAGCCGTTTTCCGCGCTGTTTTTCGCCTGTTTGCAGGTTGCCTGGCGGCGGTTCGCTGAACGCTTCACGCCCATCCCCTGCCAGTTTTCAGCTCGCTTACGGCGTCTTAACGCCCCCTTTCCCTGCCACGCTTGCGTCGGAAGCGCCCGCATGACCGATATGCCTCGCGCCCGCCGCCCGCGTTCATACGGATGGATCCCGCGCGCGCCTCCACGGACAATCCCGGCTATGCCATTCGACATATTCAGTCGGCGCGCCCATGCTGATAAGCTTACGGACGCGCTCGGGGCTGCGCACGCATCTGGTCAATTCACCCGCCCTCGCAACGACTCCAACCATTATTCAGAGACACCATGCCGAATTTGCCGTCCTCGCCTGTCGTCGTCATCGCCCCCGATTCCTTCAAAGGTTCGCTCAGCGCGGAACAGGTCGCCCAGGCGATTGCGTCCGGCATCCAGCGCGCCCGGCCGGACGCCAGCGTGCGCATCTGTCCGATGGCCGACGGTGGCGAAGGCACACTCGACGCCATGCTCACGAGTGGCGGCGAACGCCGCAAGCTGAGCGTGCGCGGCGCGGCCGGTCCGATGCGCGAGGCACTCACGGGCCTGCTGGCAGACGGCAGTGCGATCATCGAAACTGCGGAAATCGTCGGCATTACCGATCCGGTCGGCATGGGTGTACCGGTCGAGGCGCGCAGCACGCGCGGCATGGGCGAAGCGATTCGCGCGCTGCTCGATGCAGGCGTGCGGCGCTTTTTCGTCGCGCTCGGCGGCAGCAGCACGAACGACGGTGGCGCCGGCCTGCTGGCCGGCCTCGGGCTGAAACTTTTCGACGCACAAGACAAAGAACTCGACGCCACACCCGAACAACTCGCGCGCGTGGCGCGTCTCGACGTGTCGCAACTTGATGCGCGCCTCGCGGACACACAATTCGTCGGCATGTCGGACGTGGATAATCCCCTGACCGGCGATCACGGCGCAACCGCGGTGTTCGGTCCGCAAAAGGGCGTGAAGCCGGAACAGGTTGCTGCGATCGACGCCGCCCTCGCCCGCTTCGCCGATCTGCTCGAGGCAGCGCTCGGGCGCACAGCCCGCGACCAACCCGGCGCGGGTGCGGCCGGCGGTCTCGGCTTTGCGCTGCACATGCTCGGCGCGCAGTTCGAGCCGGGTGCGGAAACCGT
Source organism: Paraburkholderia sp. SECH2 (assembly GCF_030464795.1). Taxonomy (NCBI): domain Bacteria; kingdom Pseudomonadati; phylum Pseudomonadota; class Betaproteobacteria; order Burkholderiales; family Burkholderiaceae; genus Paraburkholderia; species Paraburkholderia sp. SECH2. The sequence continues at coordinate 136,391 of NZ_JALPRH010000004.1, read as the reverse complement.
CGCGCGCCAGATCGGTCTGGACGCGGCGCTCGAGGGCGCGAACTGGCTGATCACCGGCGAAGGCCGCTCGGACGTGCAAACGCTGCACGGCAAGGCGCCGTTCATTGCGTGCCGTCATGCGCAGGCGGCGGGCGTACCGGCCACGCTGCTCTCAGGCGCGGTCGACTCCGCGGCGCTACCGCGCCTCGCCGAATACTTCAGTGGCTGCTTCTCTCCGGCCCCGGGGCCGATCACGCTCGAGGTTGCGATTCGCGACGCGGCGCGTCTGCTGGCGGACGCAGCCGAACAGTTGACGCGCCTGAAATACGGCGCGCGTTGACCGGCGGAACGGTTGCGGCAACAATCACAGCGCCACGACCGCACCCTCTCACCACGGGAAGACAATGAAGGCCTCCGCCAGAACCGGACTCGAACAGTTCCTCACGTACCGTCTGCACGTCCTGAACAAACTCGCCGAGCGTGGCATCAGCGAGCGCTATCAGGACAAACTCGGCGTGACATTGCCTGAAGCAAGAGTGGTGGCGTCGGTGGGCTCGTTCGGACCGTTTTCGATCATGGAACTGGCGCGGCACGCCAACCTCGACAAGAGTCAGGCGAGCCGTGCGGCTGAGGCGTTGATCAAGCAAGGACTTGTGAAGCGCGAGCCGAGCGCCGAAGACGGCCGCGTCGTGCTGGTGTCACTGACCCCTGAGGGCCGCGCGCTCTATCGCAAGGTGATGCCGATCGCGCGCAAGTGGAACGGGGATATGTTCGACTGCCTCGACGAACAGGAAAAACTCGCGTTCGGCGAAGCGCTGGACAAGATCATCAACACGATGTCGGAGCGCGAGGAGTAAGCAACGGCGCGCGCAGGCGCGGGGTGCCCGCGACGGGCAATCCTCTGGCGCCGCGATCGCTCTGTTCGGCACGATTGCCACGCTACAGCGCAGCCCCTCGGCACGTTCCAATTGCACGACTTCCTGCAATCCTCTACGCCGAAGTCCGCTCGCGCCGAAGTCACTTCGTTTCGGTGCTTTGACCGTCAACGCTGGCGCTGCCTGCGTCCTTAGTTGTAGCGCTCGCCGCGCCCGACTCGCCGCCGAGACCATCGCCGGCCACTCCGCCAGCGTTGGCCGCGCCGGCCACTCCACCGCCGCCGTCGGCCACGCCGTGAGCCTGAGCCGCAGCCTGCCCCTGAGCGCCACGCGCAAGCCGCCAGGCAATCGCGCCGAGCGAGCCGACGGCCAACAACAAAGCGGCCCACAACATGTAGCGCCGCATTGCATCGGGGTCTTTGCCCGATGACTGCGCATCAGCCTCCGGCCCAACGGGCAATTCCTCACCCACCCGCGCCATCACCGCAACCGACGAAGCGCCCATCAGCAGATCCGCCCGGCTCACCGCCGACGACACCGCAGCCGCATTCCCCACCGCCAACGTAAACGGCGCCGCGCCGCGCGCGACAAAGGTGAGCGTCGCCGGACGCCAGCCCGCGGCGACGGTCAACGCACCGCTTCCCAAACCGCCGTTGCGCGTGTCGACCACCACGCGCCAGTGGCGATCCGTGTCGGGCTCCATTTCAAGCGATGGATTGCTCTGTTCCACCGTGCCGTTATGCAAGCGGAACAGCGTCGCGCTCGATACCTCTCGCCACGCCGTCTCCAGACCCGAGCGCGAATAGACGACGGCCGGCGCCACCGTATTCGGCTGCGGGAGATTCAGACGCAAACGATCGACGGGATACGGCCCACCGCTCTCGAAGAAATACTCACCGGCTTTCGGCCCCGGATGGGCGACGATCCCTTCGCGCCATTGCCGTTGCATATCCGCGCGCTGCGCCGCGCCGGCGCTGGACACCTGCACCTGAGCGTCGATCGATTCGACATACGGCGCGCCGTCGAGCCAGTGCAAACGCAGATAACGCGCGCGCATCCCGTTGAGCTCGATGCGATCCTGGCTCAGCGTGCTGCCGTTGTAGCTGACCTTGAGCAGTTGTGCCTCGCCCGCGGGTTGCCAGTTGCGCAGATCGTCACTCGACTCGACACTGACACGCCCCTGGTAATTGTCGTCACGCACATGCACGACCAAGGCATCGACCCGCGCTTCGCCTCGCACTTCGCGCGCGACGTCAATCAGATCGGTGTCATGTTGCGAGCGATCAGGCGGCGCCGAGGTTGCCCGCAGCGAGCCGTCGGCGGCAATCGTCACGCCGAGTGGCGCACCGGTGCCGCCGGAAGCGGCGGGCGGCAAGGGAAACCAGTGCACCGTTCGCAATGTGGCCGGCGCGCGGGCTGACTCGCGTGGCGCGTCAAGCGAATACGGCACAGGTTCGCCGGCGCCATTGAATACGCGCACATCACCGAGATCGTTGCGCTGACTGGCAGCGTAAACGGCCGCCGGCAACGGCACGCTGTAATAGGCGGCGCCGCTTTCGAGTTCGAGCGCAAAACGCAGGGCAAAACGATCGGCCGCTACGGCCGCCGTCGATACCCACACGGACGAGATCGCAAGACACCACCCCGTCGCTATCAGGACACGCTTCATTGCTCAGTTTCCAGAACGGCCGCTTTCGGCGGCAACGGCGAGAAGTAGCCTATCAGCAGCAGCATCAGACCGATACCGATGAACGACACGATCCGTTCGATACCCGTCACGTGCGACAAATCGAACAGGAACAGCTTGACGACGGTCGCCGCCAGCAGGCCGCCGCCGATGAACCAGAATATCCGGCTCGCCCGGCGCGTTGCCCAGATCATCATAGCCAATGCGCAGACTGTCCAGAACACCGATATCGAAGCCTGCACGAGCATCGAATGTGACATCTCGTCGAGCTGATACGGCACGCCGATCCAATGATGCAGCGTGCGCAGCAGCATCGCGTTGAGCCAGATAAATCCGGTCACGCCGACCCCCACCTGCAAGGGCACACGGTATTCGCCGACCGGCACACCCAGCCGGTTGATGCGCACGAGCCACAACGCCGCCAGCGCAAAAATCACCGCCTGCACCAGGTCGAGCGGATTGAGTAGCGGCAGCTGCGCCCAAGCGCCGCCATCTTGTGTCAGGTTCGCGTAGAACGTCCAGACCCACATCACCAGCACGAGCGGCGTCGATGCAATCGCGCACAAGCGCACGATGCTGTCGCGACGCGCGAGCCACAGCCCGGCAAATGCAAACGCGCTCCAGCCGACCAGAAACACCTGTTGGAAATTGAACGACGCCAGCACGGCATCGACATCGTACGCCGCATGGAAATGATGATGCAGCGTGCGCAGCAGCAACGCGTTGAACCATAGGAACAGCGTCGCGAGCACCGCATAGTCGAAGGCCCGCGGATGCCAGTGCACACCGAGTTCGCGCAACCGCCGCAGCCACACGGCGCAGGCGATGAACGCGAGGATCTGCGCGACATCCAGTGGATTCAGAATCGGCAGCCAGAAGAGCGGCGCGGCGCTGCCGTCGCTCGTCACGCTCGCGATGCTCCAGGCCCACAGCAAGGCGGCGAGCGGCGCCGCGGCCCACACCTGATAGGCCATTACGAAACGCGCGACCGGCCAGCGCAAACGATGCCCGACGCCCGCCACCAACAGCAGCAGAATGCCGAAGCCATAAGCCCACGCGCTCCAGCTCCATGCGCCTTCCGGCACGTAGGCGCGCAGGCCCCAATAGCCTTCGAGCGCGACGAGCGCGCCGGCGGTCCAGAACATCAGCGTATGAAGCGGCGCAAGCACACGATCGCCGACATCGCGTTGCTGACGCCACAGCAGCAAGTAGGTGAACGCGGCGGCGACCGCGCAAACCAGCCAACCGTAACCGCTGACCGGCGCCATGCTCAACATGAACAGGCCCAAGGTCAGCAGAGCGAGAACCGGCACGAGCGCGAGCGCCGGAAGTTCGACGAGCGGCCAACGCAGCTTGCGGCGCGTGCCGTGCGCGAGCCACGCTGTCAAAACGGCGAACAACGCGACGACGGCAGTCTCGAAGCGATCGCGGTCATACGCAAGATGGGTCTGCGCATACGTGTTAATTTCGCTGAGACCACCCAATATCCACCACGACAGCCCCCACACGCCGGCGACAAGGCCAATCTGAGGCATCCACGCGTGCCACGCGCCCGCCTCGCTCCGCCCATGCAGCCGCCATCCCGTGAAGATGCCCGCGACCGCGATCAGCACGCTCGCGATGTACGCACCGTTGAGCACCGGCCAGGCATGCGCGGCATCGATCTGCGCAAGCGTGCCGACCACATACGCACCCGCCGCGGCCAATTGCATCAGCAAGCCGAAGCCGAACGCGATCAGGCGCCGCTGACGCACAGCGAGCCAGGTGATCGCGGCGCCTTCGATTGCCCAGGTCGCGCTCGTGGTCGGTCCGGTGAAAGCGAGCGGGATCGCGAGCGTGGCAAAGATCACGGCCAGCGCGAGCATGGCTTCGAACATCATGCCGAGATGCGCGCGCCGCCGCGCGAGCCAGCCCGCGATCGCGAGGTAGAACGCGGCCAGCGCCACCGCGCTCCACGCGAGACCGAATTCGGTGCCTTTCATCAGCGCCGCTTGCAGACCGATCGCAACGAGTGGCGTGCCGAACACCAGCGTGCCGTCGACGTAATGCTTGAGCGCGACCTCGCGGCGCACCGCGTAGAGCAAGGCGATGCCGACGTACATCAGGAAGAACAAAATCAGGAACGGTTCGGTGCTGGCAAGCAGTTCGGGCCGGTAGGCCGTCACGCCCCACGCGGCGCCGATCGAAAACGTGAACACGAAGCCGAGCAGATTGAGAGGCCGCCACGCCTTGAACCACGCAATCGCGAAGATGCCCGCGTTGAGCAGCGCGTAGTAGCTGAACAGCATCACGTGACTGCCACCGCCCGTCGAGAGGAGCACCGGCGCGAGGAAGCCGCCCGCGCTGCCCATGAAGGCCAGCGACGACGCGTTCTGCCGCACCGCCAGAAACGCGCTCAAGCCGCAGATCGCGATCATCAGCGGCAAGGCGGCACCCGCCGGCAGCAGATGGTAGAGCCTGGTTGCGGCGAACACGGTCAGATAGAGCGCGCCGACGCCACCGCCCTGCAGAATCAGCCCGTACGCGCCGCGGCGCTCACCGATACGCCAGCCGAGTCCGATCAGCACGGTTGCAGCAAGCGCGACGCCGGCAAGGCGGAATTCGATCGGCAGCAGGCTGTTGTCGGCTGCGTATTTGAGCAGGAACGCAATGCCGAAGAACAGCACGATGATGCCGACCCGCACAACCGTGTTGCCGCCGAATAGCCAGTCGCGGCCACTTTTGAAGAGGCGTTCGGCGAGATTGGGACCGCGCGGCGGAGACGGTGGTGCGGGCGGGGTTTGCGCTGGCAGTTGTTCGGTGGAAAGCGCGGGCCCGGCGGATGGCGACAGCGTCATCGGGCTGGTTGACTGAGCACTCAGCGTGCTTGATGCACCTGAAGCGCTCGATGCAGGCGTGCCGGCCGACACGGGTGGCGTGACCGCAGTGGCGCTCGCCGTCGGGCGCACAGCGGCTGGTTGCGCCGGCCTTGCCTCAGACTCGGGATGCGACTTCTGCCCCACCGCGGGCGGCATCGCGTACGGACGTGGCACAACGTTGGCCGGACGCAGTTTGAGCGCCGCAGGATCGCCATCCACGCTTTCAGCCGCCGATGCACCGGTGACGCTGGCCCGCAATTCGTGGATTTCGCCACGCAGCGCAACGATCTCGCGCTCGAGTTGCTCGACGCGCTCGGCTAATGTGCCGGATGGGCTGCCGGGTTGGCTCACGCTATAGGCCGCAGCCGGCTTGGACGCGGGTTCGTTCGCGACACCCGGACGCTTCTTTTGCAACAGCCGTGCAATCGCAACGCCGGCCACCCCACCCACCAATGCACCGAAGCCGATCGAGAAATCGTTCGACACGGCGGCGATTATCCCGACCACCACGCCGATCACGGCAAATATCACGCTCATCGCATCCCTCTTTTATTGTCTTCTGTTGCGAGATCCATTTGTCGCCCGGATTAATCCGAGAATATCGCGTCAGCAATACAGCGAAAATCGGCGCGCAGAATACCACGTAAATCGCGCTTTTGAGCCATCGGGCGAGCGCTGTCGGATCGTGACGCTTATTTGCTGATGCATATCGATTTTTCCCAACTTTGCGCGCTTATTTCCAGAGATTAATCCGCCGGCGGGTAGGCATGAGCGCATCGCGTGCATTAACAATCTACGCAATATGGATGACAACGGATACCACCCAATCTCGGGCGCAGTTCGACGGGCACACCAATTACCTGGACAAATCCAGGAGCGGTGTCCGACTCCATATTGCTCAATAGACTGACCGCGCTGAAAACCATCGTCCCGCCGCGAACACGGCAGCCCCGGCGAGGCAGCCGCGTTCGCGGCAACCCGTCAACCATGTCAAAATTCGGAATCGGCCGCCAGGCCTTCAGTCACCCCCATTTCATCCAGGGAAGCTTCAGTGGACATCAACAAACAGGTAGCGGCCCTCACCGCCTCAGAACTTCAAACCGCCGGCGCGAGCCAGGCGACGGCGATCGCCGTCAGTGTCGTGCTGCGTCATCTGCGCTCGCCCGAGCTGGCGAAACTGTTGTCGTCGGCGTTCGAAAACCACCAGGCGGTCATGTTGCAAACGCCGTGGCCCGATCCGATGCTGCAGGCGTTCGAATCGACCCGCCGCTTTCTCGAAGGCGCCGTGCAAGCCGAGTTGCCAGGCACACAAGCCGAACCGCAGCCGCCGGCACCGGACGCCTGAGCGCTGCCGGGCCCACCAGGCCTGGCACCAGGTCACAAGAAAAACAAAAAACCCCGTCAGTCCAAAGACTTAACGGGGTTCTCTGCTACATATTTGTTGGTGCGAGGGAGGGGACTCGAACCCCTACACCCTTGCGGGCGTCAGGACCTAAACCTGGTGCGTCTACCAATTTCGCCACCCTCGCAGCCGGGCAAAGCGCTGTGCGTTGTGCCCGATGTCCTGCATGCCCACGGCCGCGTTAAAACCCGCGCCCGAAAGCGTAAGCGCGAGATTCTAACCGATTGATTCGCAGTTGTCTGCATTTGCTCGTGCATCGGCCCATTGGGCGTCGATGCTACAATTTTTGGCTAAACGCACGCACGACGTGCCCTTGTTCGCCCGCCCTTCCCCACATTCCTATCCCGTGAATTTCGACGAATACTGCCAGCAAAAAGCGGCGCCGCCCGGATCGAGCACTTACTATGCGCTTCGGCGGGCGCCCGCGGCAAGCCAACCGCTCCTGACCGCGCTGTTCGCGCTGCGTCGCGAGTTCGAGGAAACCGTTAAGGAAACCAGCGATCCGGCCATCGGCCGCACCAAACTCGCGTGGTGGCAAAACGAACTCGCCGCGCTGGCTTCGGGCTCACCGTCACATCCGGTTTCCAAGGCGCTGGCGGCTTATCTGCCCAACGTAGAAACCGAATATCCCGAGTTGCAGGCCTTGCTCGCCGGTTTCGAAATGGACCTCGACCAGGCGCGCTATCTCGACTACCCGAATCTGAGGCGCTATGTGCAAGGCGTCGGCGGCACCTTCGCGTCGCTGGTCGCGCGTGCTTCGGCGAAAGACAGCGCGCAGGCATCGACCTGGTCCGCGGCGCTCGGCGAGGCGCTGCAGCTTGCGCAGTTCGTCGCCGAAACCGGCAATGATGCGCGCCACGGCCGCATCTATATTCCGATCGACGAAATGCAGCGCTTTAACGTCACCGCTGCGGATCTGATCAATCGGAAATACTCCGATGCGTTTACCGAGCTGATGCGCTTCGAGACCAAGCGCGCGCGCGACGCGGTGCAAGCAGCGCTCGCCGCCATGCCCGCAAATGAGCGCCGCTCTCAACGCACGCTGGTGGCGCAGGCGGCACTCGCCGTGGCGCTGCTGGATGAAATCGAACGCGACGGCTATCACGTGCTGCATCAGCGCATTGCGTTGACGCCGATCCGCAAACTCTGGATCGCGTGGCGCGCGAAGTAAGCGCGCGACGCAACGGCCGCCAGCTCATGCTGATAAGCCAACGCCGTCCATCGTCAGACGCGTAGCAACGGCAGCGGTTCGAACCGCTGCTGCAGGATCGCGGACGCGTCGAGCCCCCACCACGGCCCGAGCACGGTCGCGTAGAGTTGCTGAAAATCGACGCCGACCGGCAAGTTGCCATTGCCGTCGAGCCGCGCGAGCACCGGCGGCACGCCGTATAAACCGCCCCGCACTCGCCCGCCCATGACGAAATGCGGCGCCACGGTGCCGTGGTCTGTGCCGTTGCTCTGGTTCTCACGCGGCCGCCTGCCAAACTCGGCATAGGTCATCACCAGCGTCTCGTTCCAACGGCCGAGCTCCACCAGCGCCGATTTCATCGACGCAACCCCATCAGCCAGTTGCTTGAGCAGCGCCGCCTGTTGACCCGGCTGATTCTGATGCGTATCGAAGCCGTTCAGCGTCAAACGGATCACCGCCACACCCTGCCCGCTCTTCGGCTGTCCTTGCGGAGTATTCCCGGCAGCGAGCACCTGCATCGCCGTCTTGATCGAACCGCCGAATGCGCCGCCGGGAAACACCGTCTTCAATTGCGCCTGACCTTGCGTGGGACGCAGACGATCCGCGGCTTTCACGATATCGTTCTCGACGTCGAGAATGTGCGCCAATTCCGGATTGCGCTCGTGCAGCGACACCGGCGTGACGAGGCGCGAAGCCTTGACGAACTGTGCCGGATTGACCAGCGCGATCGCGCGTGCGCCGTTGGCAAGCGGTCCCATTTCGGCGCTACCGATCACCACACCGTCGGCGGCAAAACCGGCGGGCACCGGCGTCTGCGCGAACGCGCGTGTGAGCCAGCCCTCCCGCAGATATTGATCCGAACGCGAGGCGGTGTCCCAGATCTCGATCGAGCGGAAATGCGACAGGTTCGGTTGCGCGTAGCTAACGCCCTGCACGATCGCCAGTTGCTGGCTCTGCCAAAGCGGCATCAGCGGCTGTAACGACGGATGCAGCGCGGTGCGCTCGTCGAGCTGGATCGCCTGCTCACGTTTGATGCCGATGTTTTTCCGCAGCTGATAGTAATTGGGATCGGCAAACGGAATCACGGTATTCAAACCGTCGTTGCCGCCCTTCAGTTCGACGAGGATCAGCAGGTTGCCGTAGCCTCGATTCGTTGCGCCGCCCACTTCTGCCGCCTGCGCAGCGAACGCGCGTGGCAACCAGAGTGTCGCGCCGGCAGCGGCGCCCATCGAGAGAAAGCTGCGTCTTTTCATCCTGCACCTCGTTCGATTGTCATGGCGCGTGTCTTGCCGCCTTCGACGGATCGTTTATTTGCGCTGCTCATCGGCGTTATACGGTTGAGCGGCTCAATTCCGTCGCCCGTCCGCGCTGCTCACTTTCTCACTTCAGCTGATAAGCCGGGTCCATCAGCAGCGCCTCCAGATAAGCGCTGGCGGTCGAATCGGTTTCGATCGCGTCGACTGGCGTGAGCGGCAAGACCGCGTGCTGCAACTGAAGCTCCGCCGACAGCCCCGGCTTCGCCGTCGGCGCGGTGTTGTAATGCGCAAGCCACGTGTCGATATCAAAGCGTACGCCACCCTGGCTGACCGGGCCGACTCGCGCCATCGCGCGCTGCATCGGCTGACTCGCCGGCATATTGCCAGGTGCGCCACTCGCCGCGATCTTTGCGCCCACCGGATTGTTCACGCGCTGCGGACGGGCGGTTTCAGTCGCGCGAAACAGTTGCTCGACGAATTGCTTGCGCGCCAGCAGCGTCGAGCTATTGATCCATATCGTACCGCCCGGCCATCCTTTGACGTTGGGCGGGTAGAACAGGTTCTCGCCAAGCGTGCGGATCTGTGCGGCGAATGGCGCCGTGTTGTCGTAGCCAATGTCGAACGCACGCAGTGTCCCGACCACGAATTCAACCGGCGATTTCACTAGCACGCCGCGATCGCCGTCGTCCCAGAACGCGTCGCTCATGAAAAGGCCGCGCAGCGCGACCTTGATATCGTAATGACTCGCGCGGAACTGGGCAGCGATCGGCGCGATGCGAGCGGGGTCCGGTGTGTCGGAGACGAACTCGCGCCACAGTTTGGTCGTGACGAAGGTCGCGGTTTCCGGTCGCGCAAGAAGGATGTCGAGCACCTGATCGCCGTCGAACGGACCCGTTTGACCGAGCACGGTCTTGTCGCCATCGTCGTGCAGGTTGGCGCGCCACACGTAAGCCTGGGTGTCGGGGTCGAGACTCCACCCCGTGTAGGCACGCGCGGCTTCCGATACGTCACGTTGTGTGTAGTGCCCTTCGCCCAGCGTGAACAGCTCCATCACTTCACGCGCGAAGTTTTCGTTGGGCTTGCCCTTGCGATTGCTGGCACCGTCGAGGTATTGCAGCATCGCCGGATCCTTCGCGACGTCGTGCAACAACTCGCCGAAGTTGCCCAGCGCGTCGCGGCGCAACAGCATGTTCTGCTGCGCCATCTGCTGCGGATACTGGACCTTGTCCTGGCCGGAAGTGAAGTGGTTGTGCCAGAAGAGCGTCATGCGTTCGGTCAGCGGCGACGGCGTCCAAAGCATCTCGCGCACCCACCATGCGCGTAATAGTTCGTAACGCTGGCCGCGCAGCCGCTGCTCGTCGCGACGTTGATCGTCCGTCCATGTCTTGCGAATGTCGCGTGTCGGGATGGGTTCGAGCACCCAGTCCGGCAGCGGCGTGACAGATTCGGTTCGGGCTGTTGCGAGCACCTTGTCCACTGCCTGCTCGCGCGTGAGGCCGACGTATTGCGCGACCTCGCCGCTATCGGGCGCAAAGCCGACGCGCGTCAGGAAAAAGCGGGCATCGTCGGCGTCGAGGGTGTCCTGGTCGGCCACGGAAACGGCTGACGCGGCAGACGGCGCGCGATGCTTGTTGTGGGGAGCACGAGAGATAGAGGCGCCCTGCTGCACGGCCGGCGCCGGTGCACACCACGTCACGGCCACTAACGCCGTGGCCATGACTGCCAGCCAGCGCCCATCTTTACCGCCTGTCAGCACTTTCATCATCGGTCATCCGGTTGCGGGGCATCACGGAAAGGCATTCGCGCACGGAAAAACGCTCTATGCACGCGCTGTGCTCTGGCGACTCAACGGCAGATGGAACGGGAAAGTTGACGGGGGAAGTGCAACGAAATCTTTCATGCGCGGAGAAACGGAGTCCGGCTGACGACCAGCGTGCCCAGGAGCAGGCACGAAAATAGCTACCTCTTATAGAGCTCGCGGACAGCGTCTTCGATGTGCTGCCGTAACAGGCGCCGCTCGTCGGGCGTCATATGACCATCACGACGGCGTTGATCGAGATCGGGGGGAACTGCAGTGCGCAACATCACGTCTGACGCAGGGCGGTCGTTAGTGACGCTGGGGTTGTGGCGACCCGCTTTGGAATTAGGCGGCTTGGGGCCGCGCTCGCTCGCAGCTCTGTCGGCCGAAGGCTGGGCGTGGGCGAGCGTTGGTCCTAGTGTGCCTGCAAGCGTACCGGCAATCGCCAGTGCAATTACGCTCAGGCGCACATTCGGCCAAACCCCTCCCTTCATGTTGTTCCCTTCGTGGCGCGGCAACCGGCTACCTCAAATGCGTATACAAACCCCGGTAGCGAGCCGGGTGCGAGAGTTTTAGTCGTGTGAAGTATCCACCGAACAGCCGCATTCAGTAAAGGAGTCTACCTGCCCATGCTTTACGTCGTGCCACAGTGCGGGTAAATTTTGTAACTGACTGTAACCCGATAAATGATGCAACCGCGCGCTACTTTCTAATCGCGCTAAGATGCCGACCATGGAAACCAAAAACCCTTCGAAAATCCTCGTCGTCGACGACGATCCGCGCCTGCGCGATCTGCTGCGCCGCTACCTCGGTGAACAGGGCTTCAATGTTTACGTTGCCGAGAACGCGCCGTCCATGAACAAGCTCTGGGTGCGTGAGCGCTTCGACTTGCTGGTGCTCGATCTGATGCTGCCAGGCGAAGACGGCCTGTCGATCTGTCGCCGCCTGCGCGGCAGCAACGACCGCACGCCGATCATCATGCTGACGGCCAAGGGTGAAGACGTCGATCGTATCGTCGGCCTCGAAATGGGCGCCGACGACTACCTGCCCAAGCCGTTCAACCCGCGCGAACTGGTCGCGCGGATCCACGCGGTGCTGCGCCGGCAATCGCCGTCGGAGCTGCCGGGTGCGCCGTCCGAAACCACCGAAGTGTTCGAGTTCGGCGAGTTTGCGCTGAATCTCGCCACTCGCACGCTGACCAAGGCCGGCCAGGAAATACCGCTCACCACCGGCGAGTTCTCGGTGCTGAAGGTGTTTGCGCGCCATCCGCGTCAGCCGCTGTCGCGTGAAAAGCTGATGGAACTGGCACGCGGCCGTGAATACGAAGTGTTCGACCGCAGTCTCGACGTACAGATTTCGCGTCTGCGCAAGCTGATCGAACCGGATCCGGGCAGCCCGCGTTTCATCCAAACCGTCTGGGGTCTCGGCTACGTGTTCATTCCTGACGGTGCAGCCTGAGTTTGCTCTCCCACCCCAGTGTCGACCAGAGTTGGCGCTTCAGCGCCTTACCTCTGGTCCCATGCAAAGCGGTCGACCAGAGTTCGCGCGTCAGCGCGACTACTCCGGTCCCATACAAGCTAGTTCCAGATAAGAAGGGCCCATGCGGATCGACCGGCGCCTCCTGACGCTCGCGTTCGGCGGCCTTTTCTGGCGGACCTTTCTGTTGATCGCGCTGTTGATCGCAGTCAGTCTCGCCGCGTGGTTCCAGAGCTTTCGGGTGATCGAACGCGAGCCGCGCGCGCAGCGCGTGGCGTTGCAGCTGGTCGCCATCGTCAAGCTCACGCGCACCGCACTCCTCTATTCCGATCCTGACCTGCGGCGCGCCTTGCTGCAGGACCTGGAGAGCAATGAAGGGGTGCGCGTGTATCCGCGCGAAACCACCGACAAGTACAAGCTCCAACCCGACGAGTCGCTGAACCGGCTGATCGAACACGACATTCGCGGCCGCCTCGGCGACGACACGGTCATTGCACAAAGCGTGAATGACATCCCCGGCGTCTGGATCAGCTTCAAGATCGACGACGACGATTACTGGGTGGCGCTCGACCGCGATCAACTCGACAACGCGACGGGCCTGCAATGGGCCGGCTGGGGCGTGTTCGCGCTGGCGCTATCACTATTCGGCGCGGCTTTCATCACCAGTCTCGTGAACCGCCCGTTCGCCCGGCTCGCCATGGCTGCTCGCAAGGTCGGCTCGGGCCAGTCGCCAGAGCCCTTGCCCGAGCGCGGCATGGGCGTGGCCGCCGAGACCAATCGCAGTTTCAACCAGATGGTGCAGGACCTCGAACAGCTCGAGGCCGACCGCGCGCTGATGCTCGCCGGTATCTCGCACGATCTGCGCACGCCGCTCGCACGGCTGCGGCTCGAAACCGAAATGAGCCCGTCCGACCAGATCACCAAAGACGCGATGGTCGACGACATCGAGCAGATGGACATGATCATCGGCCGGTTCCTCGATTACGCGCGTCCGGTGCAGCGGGTGCCGGAGCCCGTCGACCTGTCGGTGATTGCAGGCGAGCTTGCCGCGCGGATGCAAAGCGAGGACAGCATGCGGCTGATCACGCGTCTCGCGCCCTCGGCGGTGATCGAGGCCGATGAGACCGACATGCGGCGCGTGGTGGGCAATCTGCTGGAAAACGCGCGCAAGTACGGTTTGAGCGACGGCGACGGCATACCGCACGTGATTCTGGAAACCCGGGTATCGCACTCGCGGGTCGAGTTGTCCGTGGTCGACGAAGGGCCAGGAATTCCTGAAGACCAATTGGCGCTTGTCACGCGACCGTTCTATCGCGTGAATTCCGCGCGCACCCAGGCGAACGGCACGGGCCTCGGCATGGCCATCGTGCAGCGGCTGGTAGGCCGTTATCGCGGCGCGCTGCGTCTGCGCAACCGCACACCAGGTCCGGGCCTCGAGGTCACAATCGAGTTTCCGCTCGCAAAAGGCGCCTGACCGGCTGGGCGTCGCGCAGCCCGTGAGACGGTCGACCGCGTTGAGTCATATCGCTCCAAGGCGCTAGCCAAACACTATTGAGCGCATAACCTCATAGGGCCATACTCGAAAACGTGCAACGTGCCTGTTACGACGAGCTGATAGCGTCGAACATGCTGCTTTCCCATCTCACGAAGGAGCTCTTGCATGAAAACCGTTGGCGATAAAGTCGAAGCGTTCACCGTCACTGCGGCCAAGCCGGGCTTCAACAACCATGAAGAAAATGGCGTGTCCGCGTTCGAAGAGATCACGGAGCAGTCGTTTCCGGGCAAGTGGAAAATCATCTACTTCTATCCGAAAGACTTCACGTTCGTGTGCCCGACCGAAATCGTCGAGTTCGACAAGCTGGTCAAGGATTTCGAAGAGCGCGACGCCGTACTGCTCGGCGGCAGTGTGGACAATGAATTCGTCAAGCTGGCCTGGCGCCGCGAGCTAAAGGAGCTAAGCAGGCTAAACCACTATTCGTTTGGTGACGTGAAGGGTGAGTTGATCGACCAGCTCGGTGTGCGCGACCAGGAAGCCGGCGTGGCGCTGCGCGCAACGTTCATCGTCGATCCGGACAATACGATTCAACACGTTTCCGTGAACAACCTGAATGTCGGCCGCAACCCGACAGAAGTGCTGCGTATTCTCGACGCTCTTCAAACGAACGAAGAGTGCCCGTGCAATCGCCCGATCGGCGGTGCAACGCTGTAAAGCCGCGTATTGCTGCTGAAGATGGACAGGTTTTTTTCGCGCGCAGCGGGATTAAGTTTTTTCGCTGCGCGCTCATGGTTTTTGTGGATGCACCGCAAACACCAAAACCAAAATCCAATATCAATTCTTGATTAACAAAACCACCGCCTGCGCTTCAATGCCCTCGCCTCGCCCGAGGTAGCCCAGCTTCTCATTAGTCTTGGCCTTAACGTTAACCCGTTCAACCGGCAGATTAAGGTCCGCAGCGATATTAGCCCGCATGCCTTCGATATGCGGCGCCAGCTTGGGCGCCTGAGCAACCACGCTGCTATCCACATTGGCAATGGAAAACCCGGCAGCTTTAACGCGCGCAAAACACTCCCGCAATAACACCCGGCTATCCGCACCAGCGAACTTCGCATCCGTATCGGAAAAATGCCGCCCAATATCGCCCATCGCGGCCGCGCCGAAAATAGCATCGGTAATCGCATGCAACAGCACATCCGCATCCGAATGCCCGAGCAGCCCGCGCTCATAAGGAATCGTCACGCCGCCGATAATCAACGGACGTCCCGGCACCAGCGCATGCACGTCATAACCCTGCCCAATTCTGAAATCCATATGCGTCAAGTCCTCAAGCCCATTGATTAAAATCTGATTTATCCATTCAGGAAGCCGAAGACGGCCGGCACAAAATCGCCTCGGCCAGATCGAAGTCTTCCGGATAAGTGACCTTGAAGTTGCGCAAACTCCCCTGCACCAGGCGGGGCGCGTGCCCCAGCCACTCGATCGCGCTCGCTTCGTCGGTCAAATCGTGGCCGTCCGCCTGCGCGCGCAAAATCGCTTCGCGCAACATGCCGATGCGGAACATCTGCGGCGTTTGCGCTTGCCACAGGCCATCGCGCGCCTCGGTGCGGGCAATCCGCCCGTCGGGCGAGCCCGGGTCGATCCGCTTCAAGGTGTCCGCCACCGGCAACGCCATGATGCCGCCCACCGGGTCGTCCTTCAGCGCGCCGATCAGCGTGCGGATCAAGCCAGGCGTGATGCCCGGCCGCGCGGCGTCGTGCACCAGCACCCAGTCGTCGTCGCGCGCGCCGAATTCGGCCAGCGCGTGCAGCCCGTTCAGCACCGACGCCTGGCGCGACGCCCCACCGGCGCGGCGCACGGCGAAACGCAAGCCGCTGAAGCGGCGGGCGTCGAAGTGCTGGTCGTCGGGGGCAATCACGACAAGGGTTTGCGCGAACTCGCTGCAGGCGTCGAAAGCCGCCAGCGAGTAATGCAACATGTCGCGACCGGCGACGGTGCGATATTGTTTGGGCATCGCGGCGCCGGAACGGCTGCCGGTGCCAGCGCACGGAATCAGGGCAAATAGACGGGAAGTCACGAGTGCGGATGCCGCGAGGTCAAAGTAAAGGACGGATTTTATAATAGGTCCTTCGCATCTACGCCCCGACACGCGTAAACTTGCCGATCACGTGTGAGCCCGAGGCCGCTTTTTCTCTTCTATGCCAGACATCGCCGCATCATCGCAGTACTCCCCGCCCGTCGCGCTCGTCAAGGCCGGCCAGCGTTTCGCCTTCGACGGCACGCACGGCTCGTCCGACGCGCTGCTGATCGCCCGCTACCATCTCGCCTACCGCGAGAAGGTGCCGCTGCTGGCGGTCGTCTGCGAAAGCGCCGTCGACGCGCAGCGGCTGGCGCAGGAAATCAGCTTTTTCGCGCCCGAGGCACGCGTGCGTTTGCTGCCCGACTGGGAAACGCTGCCTTACGATACCTTTTCGCCCCACCAGGATCTGGTCTCGGAACGCCTCGCCACGCTGCACGATCTGGGCGAAGGCCGCTGCGACATCCTGCTGGTACCGGCTACCACCGCGTTGTACCGGATGCCGCCCGCCTCATTCATGGCGGGCTACACGTTCTCCTTCTCGCAAGGCGAACGTCTCGACGAGGCCAAGCTGAAAGCGCAGTTGACGCTCGCCGGCTACGAGCACGTGAGCCAAGTGGTGCGTCCGGGCGAATACTGCGTGCGCGGCTCGCTGCTCGATCTTTACCCGATGGGCTCGCCCCTGCCGTACCGGATCGACCTGTTCGACGACCAGGTCGACTCGATCCGTGCCTTCGATCCGGACACTCAGCGCAGCCTTTATCCGGTAAAGGACGTGCGTCTGTTGCCCGGCCGCGAATTCCCCTTCGACGAAGCAGCGCGCACGGCTTTCCGCAGCCGCTGGCGCGAGACCTTCGAGGGCGATCCGAGCCGCGCGTCGATTTACAAGGACATCGGCAACGGCGTGCCGTCGGCGGGCATCGAATATTATTTGCCGCTCTTCTTCGAAGAAACGGCGACGCTGTTCCACTACCTGCCCGAAGGCGCGCAACTGGCGTTCGTCGGCGATCTGGACGCGGCGATCCGGCGCTTCACCAACGACACCAAACAGCGCTACAACTTCCTGTCGCACGATCGCGACCGGCCGATTCTGGAGCCGCAGCGTCTGTTCCTCTCGGACGAGGATTTCTTTGCGTTCGCCAAGCCGTTCGCGCGGCTCGCCTTGCCCGCCAATGCGGGCGGCGGCTGGTCGACCCCGCTGCCGGATCTGGCGATCGACCGTCACGCGGAAGATCCGGTCTCGGCCTTGCGTACCTATCTCGAGACCACGCCGAACCGCGTGCTGTTCGCCACGGAATCGGCGGGCCGTCGTGAAACGCTCTTGCAGCTGCTGGCCGACAACCACCTCAGGCCCGTCTCGAGCGACAGCTTCCAGGACTGGCTCACGAGCGACGAACGTTTTTCGCTAGGCGTCGCGCCTTTGGCGAACGGCTTTGCGGTGCCTGTCGACGGCATCGCGATCATCACCGAGACCGAACTTTACGGGCCGCTCGCGCGCCGTACAGGGCGCCGCCGTCAGGAGCAGGCGAGCAACGTCGATTCGATGGTGCGGGATCTGTCCGAGCTGAAGCTCGGCGATCCAGTCGTGCATTCGCAGCACGGCATCGGCCGCTATATGGGCCTCGTCACGATGGATCTCGGCGAAGGCGAAACCGAGTTCCTGCATCTCGAATACGCAGGCGACAGCAAGCTTTACGTGCCGGTCGCGCAATTGCACGTCATCTCGCGTTACAGCGGCGCGGATCCGGAAAGCGCGCCCTTGCATTCGCTCGGCTCAGGCCAATGGGAAAAGGCCAAGCGCAGAGCCGCGCAGCAGATCCGCGACACCGCGGCCGAGTTGCTGAACCTGTACGCTCGCCGCGCCCTGCGCGAAGGCCATGCATTCGCGCTCGAACCGAGAGACTATGTGAAGTTCGCCGAAAGCTTCGGCTTCGAAGAAACGCCGGACCAGGCCGCGGCGATTGCTGCGGTGATCGGCGACATGACGAGCGGCAAACCGATGGACCGCCTCGTGTGCGGCGACGTCGGCTTCGGCAAGACCGAGGTGGCCTTGCGCGCGGCATTCATCGCGGTGATGGGCGGCAAGCAGGTCGCGCTGCTCTCGCCCACCACGCTGCTCGCCGAACAGCACACCCAAACCTTTAGCGATCGCTTCTCCGACTGGCCGGTGCGGATCGCCGAATTGTCGCGCTTCAAGTCGACCAAGGAAGTCAACGCGGCGATCCAGCAGATCAACGAAGGCACGGTCGATATCGTGATCGGCACGCACAAGCTGCTGTCGTCGGATGTGCAGTTCAAGCGGCTGGGGCTCGTGATCATCGACGAGGAGCACCGTTTCGGCGTGCGTCAGAAAGAGGCCTTGAAAGCGTTGCGCGCCGAAGTCGACGTGCTCACGCTCACTGCGACGCCGATCCCGCGTACGCTCGGCATGGCGCTCGAAGGACTGCGCGATTTCTCCGTGATCGCCACGGCGCCGCAAAAGCGCCTCGCGATCAAAACCTTCGTGCGCCGCGAAGAAGACAGCGTGATTCGCGAAGCGATGTTGCGCGAGTTGAAGCGTGGCGGCCAGGTGTACTTCCTGCACAACGAAGTCGAAACGATCGAGAATCGCCGGCAGATGCTGGAAGCGCTCGTGCCGGAAGCACGTATCGCCGTTGCGCACGGACAGATGCATGAGCGCGAACTCGAACGCGTGATGCGTGACTTCGTTGCGCAACGCGCGAATGTTCTGCTGTGCACGACGATTATCGAAACCGGTATCGACGTGCCGAGCGCCAACACGATTCTGATTCACCGCGCCGACAAGTTCGGTCTCGCGCAATTGCATCAGCTGCGTGGCCGCGTGGGCCGCTCGCATCACCAGGCGTATTCGTATCTGCTGGTGCATGACCCGCAAGGACTGACAAAGCAGGCGCAGCGCCGCCTCGAAGCGATCCAGCAGATGGAGGAACTCGGTTCGGGCTTCTATCTCGCGATGCACGACCTCGAAATTCGCGGTACGGGTGAAGTGCTCGGCGACAAGCAATCGGGCGAGATTCAGGAGATCGGATTCCAGCTTTACACCGACATGCTGAACGACGCCGTGAAGGCGCTCAAGGAAGGCAAGGAACCGGACCTCACGGCACCGCTCGCGGCGACCACCGAGATCAATCTGCACGCCCCCGCGATTCTGCCGGCGGACTATTGCGGCGATGTGCAGGAACGCCTGTCGCTCTACAAGCGCCTCGCTAATTGCGAACACAACGATTCGATCGACAGCATTCAGGAGGAGTTGATCGACCGCTTCGGCAAGTTGCCGCCGCAAGCGCATGCGCTTGTCGAGACGCATCGCCTGCGGTTGGCGGCGAAACCCTTGGGCATTTCGAAGATCGATGCAGGCGAAACGGTGATCGGCTTGCAGTTCATCCCCAATCCGCCGATCGACGCGATGCGGATCATCGAGATGGTGCAGAAACACAAACACATCAAGCTCGCGGGCCAGGACAAGCTGCGCATTGAAACGCGCAGCCCGGATCTGGCCGTGCGTGTAGCGACGGTGAAAGAAACCTTGCGCGCACTCGGCACGCCCAGCCGCGGCACAGCGGCCACGGCTGCCGCGCGCTAAGGCTGCGCACCGTTGCGTACCCGCACGCCGGTGTCGCGGCAACACCGGTGTCAACACCGGCGCCGCCAACGGAACCAACGGCGGCACCATTAAAAAAACGGGGTACGTCTAGCCGTTTTTTTGTTTATGCTGCGGTGCGCAAATGCGCGCCGCAGCATACGGGTGCGTTTTTTTTGGGTATGATCGAAAGACTCAAATGCCGGAGTCTTGTTATGTCTCACGTCGCTGAAACAGCGCAGTCCTCGCAAACGCCCGCCTCTGAATCGAATTCCTCGTTGCCTGCCTCGCTTCCGTGGGTGACCCGTCTCGTGTCGATGGACACGGTGAGCCGCAATCCGAATCTCGGCCTGATCGAAACCGTACGCGACGAATTGCGCGCAGTCGGCATCGAAGCCACGCTCACCCACGACGAAAGCGGCAAATGGGCGAATCTGTTCGCAACGATTCCCGCACACGACGGTGAGACCAACGGCGGCGTGGTGCTGTCGGGCCATACAGATGTTGTGCCCGTAGACGGTCAGCAATGGGACAGCGATCCGTTCAAACCGGAAATTCGCGGCGACAAACTGTACGGCCGCGGCACCTGCGACATGAAAGGCTTCATCGGCGCGGCGCTCGCACTCGTGCCCGAGATGCAACGTACCAGGCTCGCGAGGCCGATTCACTTCGCGTTGTCGTTTGACGAGGAAGTGGGCTGTGCCGGCGCGCCGCTCCTGATTGCCGATCTGATGAAGCGTGGCGTGAAGCCGGACGGTTGCATCGTCGGCGAGCCGACCAGCATGCGCCCGATCGTGGCGCACAAAGGCATCAACGCGTATCAGTGCTGCGTGCGCGGCCAGGCGGCGCATTCGTCGCTCACACCGAAGGGCTTGAACGCGATCGAATACGCCGCGCGCCTGATCTGCTACATCCGCGATATGGCCGATCAATTCCGCGCGCAAGGCCCGTTCGACGAACTATACGACGTGCCCTTCACCACCGCGCAAACCAGCACGATCATCGGCGGCAACGCGATCAATACCGTGCCGGCCGAATGCAAGTTCCAGTTCGAATTCCGCAATCTGCCCACGCTCGATCCCGAACCGATCTTCGAGCGCATCGATCAATACGCACGCGAAACGCTGCTGCCGAAAATGTTGCGCGAGCATCCATCTGCCGCCATCGAGATCACAAAGATTGCCGCGGCGCCCGGCCTCGATTCGTCTGAACAAGCCGCGATCACGCAACTCGTGCGCGCGCTGACCGCGGACCAGGACAAGCGCAAGGTCGCGTACGGCACTGAGGCGGGGCTGTTCTCGCTGGCGGGCATTCCGAGCATTGTGTGCGGTCCCGGCGACATCCAGCAGGCACACAAAGCCAACGAATTCGTCGCGCTGGATCAGCTCGTGGCATGCGAGCGCTTCCTGCAAAAATTCATCCACAGCATGTCGGTGGAAGCGCACGCGCACTGAAACTGAGCGCGGTAAAAACGGTCTTAGCCATATCGAGGAAAAACACGCCCACGCCATGTCAACCGCCACACCGCAGCACACCGACCACACGATCAACGGCGAGCCGATCCCCACTCTCGACAACATCGCCACACAGCATTTTGCGTTGACGCCGTGGGTAACGCGAACGCCGGTGTTCGACCGGCTCGATTTTCCGTCGCTGGAAGGCACGGTGGTGAACTTCAAGTTCGAGTTGCTGCAGGCGGGTGGCAGCTTCAAGGCGCGCGGCGCGTTCACTAACCTGCTCGCGCTCGACGAAGCGCAACGCAGTGCGGGCGTCACCTGTGTGTCGGGCGGCAATCATGCGGTGGCGGTCGCGTACGCCGCCATGCGTCTCGGCGTTAGCGCGAAGGTCGTGCTGTTTCGCGCGGCCAATCCGGCACGCGTCGCCTTGTGCCGGCAGTATCACGCCGACATCGTCTTCGCGGAAAACCTCGCCGAAGCCTTCGAGCTTGTGCGCCGTATCGAGGCGGAGGAAGGCCGTTATTTCGTGCATCCGTTCAACGGCTATCGCACCGTGCTCGGCTCAGCCACGCTCGGCTATGAATGGGCCACGCAAACGCCCGACCTCGAAGCGGTGATCGTGCCGATCGGCGGTGGCGGTCTCGCTGCCGGCGTGGCCACCGCCATGCGGCTCGCGAATCCGCGGGTGCACCTGTACGGTGTCGAACCGGAAGGTTCGGATGTGATGGGCAAAAGCTTTGCCGCCAATCACACGGTCAAGATGGGCCATATGCACACCATCGCCGATTCATTGGCATCGCCGCATACCGAGGAATACAGCTACGAGTTGTGCCGTCGCCATATCGACCAGCTCGTCACCGTATCCGACGACCAGTTGCGCGCGGCGATGCTGACCTTGTTCGGACAACTGAAGCTCGCTGTCGAACCCGCCTGCGCCGCCGCTACGGCGGCACTGCTCGGACCGCTGCGCGAAACGCTGCAAGGCAAACGCGTGGGCGTGCTGCTGTGCGGCACCAATACCGATCCGGTCAGTTTTGCTGCGCATATCGAACGGGCGCGTCATAGCCAGTCACAGTTTCCAGAATAAACGCAATCCTTCCTTTCCGTGCCAAAAGACTAGCCTATCCTTCTCAGATTGGTATGATTCGATAATCGACTTCTGGGAGGAACGTATATGAGCATGATCAAGGAATTCAAGGAATTTGCCCTCAAAGGCAACGTAATGGATCTCGCCGTCGGGGTGATTATCGGCGGCGCATTTTCCACCATCGTCAATTCAATTGTTAAAGACCTGATCATGCCGGTTGTCGGCGTTGCCACTGGCGGCCTCGATTTCTCCAACAAGTTCGTTCGCCTCGGCGATATTCCCGCCAGCTTCAAAGGCAGTCCCGAGTCGTATAAAGACTTGCAGACGGCGGGCGTGGCAGTGTTCGGTTATGGCTCGTTTATCACCGTGGCCATCAACTTCGTGATCCTCGCGTTCATCATTTTCCTGATGGTCAAGTTCATCAATAATCTGCGCAAGCCGGCTGAAGCCGCGCCGGCAGAACCGGCGCCAACGCCGGAAGAAGTCGTGCTGCTGCGTGAAATCCGCGATTCGCTGAAGAGCTCGTCGCCGCGTTGAGCCGCTGGAGTTAAGTCACCCAAGTTGGATCAACCTGAACCACGTTAAACGTTCGCGTCGACACATTAAGCGGCGCAAATAAATAAGGCCTGTCGCGAGGAAATCGCTACAGGCCTTTTTCATACCGCGTGCAGATTACGCCACCTGCGTCGAGTCGACGTGGCGAATACACTAAGCGTTCTTTTCGTCCCCTTCGTTCTTTTCTGCCTTCTGATTCACCGCGCTTTCGATCATCGTCTCGAGCTGTCCGAAATTGACAGGCTTGGTCAGATGCGAAGTAAAGCCGGCGCTCAGGCAACGGCGCACATCGTCGTCAGTACCGAAGCCGGTCAACGCGACTGCCGGCGCATCCGAACGCTCGCGGAACGCTTTGACGAAATCGAGGCCCGTGCCGTCGGGCAAGCCCACGTCGCTGATTACCAGATCGAACGTCTGCGACTGGGTGGCGGCGAGCGCATCGTCCACACGGCCCACCATGGTCACGTCGTGACCCAGGCTGCGAATCAGCTGCGCCATCACCTCGGCGGTATCCACGTGGTCTTCGATCAGCAGAATGGTCAGCTGGCCGTGATGACGCACCTCATCCGGCGCTGCAACGGGCGTGAGCTCCTCAGGCGCGGCGGCGGTCGGCAGCGTGATCGTGAAAGTCGCGCCGCAGTGCGCGCCCGGGCTCTGTGCGACCACTGTACCGCCGTGCACGTCAGTCAGGGCCTTCGTGATCGCGAGACCGAGACCCAGGCCGCCAAATTGCCGCGTCATGTTCTGGTTGCCCTGCTCGAACGCGTTGAACAGTTTGCCGATCTGCTCGGGCTCGATGCCGATGCCCGTATCCTCGACCGAGATCTGCACATGCATGCGTTCATCGTGCGTGCGCACGTAGATATGGCCGCCGTCCGGCGTGAACTTGGCGGCGTTGCGAATCAGGTTCCACAGCATCTGTTGCAGCCGCGCGCGGTCGGCGAGCACGTAATGGTGCTGCGCATTCGTGCAGACGTGCACATCCTGCTGCTTGACCTGGATCTCGCTGCGAAACAGTTCGAGCACGCTGTCGATCACCTCGTGCACGTCGACGGTTTCAAGCGACAAACGCAGCTTGCCGTTCGCCACGCGCGTGAGATCGAGCAGGTCGTCGATCAGGCGCGCTTCGAGTTCGACATTGCGGCGAATCATGCGCA
Organism: Paraburkholderia sp. SECH2; assembly: GCF_030464795.1. NCBI lineage: Bacteria > Pseudomonadati > Pseudomonadota > Betaproteobacteria > Burkholderiales > Burkholderiaceae > Paraburkholderia > Paraburkholderia sp. SECH2. The sequence continues at coordinate 112,442 of NZ_JALPRH010000004.1, read as the reverse complement.
CGCTCGCACGCGCCTGATCGGGCAGACCCGGGATCATCTCCAGCACGCTAGCTCCTGCCAGAACAGGCGTGAGCGGTGTGCGCAATTCGTGCGACAGCATGGCGAGGAAGCGGTCTTTCGCACGATTGGCTTCTTCGGCGATCTGGCGGGCGGCCTGCTCCGAGGCGAGCAGCCGTTCGCGTTCCTCGATCGCCTCGCGCTGCGGATGAATGTCCGTGCAACTGCCGAACCACTTGCTGACGTTGCCTTCGGCGTCGCGCATGGCGACCGCGCGGATGTCGAACCAGCGATAGGCGCCGTCGTGGCGCCGAATCCGCAGTTCGTGCCGATAGTCACCGGCGCCGCCCGTCACCGCTTTGAGCCAGGTGCGGCGAATCTCTTCGCGATCGTCGGGATGCACCGCTTCGAGCCACGCGAGACCATGCGAACTGCTTTCCGCCAGCCCGGTGTAGTCGAACCACTGCTTCGAGAGGAAATCGCAATCGCCCGCGGCGTTGCAGGTCAGCACGAGGTGCGGCAACGCCTCTGACAAGGTTCGGTAATGCTGTTCGCGATCGCGCAGCAGCAAGGCTTCGTCCGAGGCCTTCTGCAAACGCACCTGGGAAAGCACCCGCTCCACCGCCTCGGGCAGGTAATCGAGGTAGTCGCCGGATTTCGGCACAACGTCGGATACGCCCGCGCGCAAGGCTTCGATCACACGCGATTCGTCAGTAAAACCGGTCACGAGGATGGCGGGGATCCGCACGCCTTCCGCACGCAGGCGGCGAAAGAAATCGAGGCCGGTCTCCGGCCCGCTGAGCTGGTAGTCGAGCACGAGCAGGTCGGGTGCACCCGCGGCGAGACGCGCGCGGGCCGCTTCGACCTGCGCGCAGATGGCAACCCGGCAGCCGGCGCGTTCGAGCGACTTGCGCGCGAGCCGCAGGATGCCTTCGTCGTCATCGACGACCAGCACATACGCGGCAGGCTGCGTGGACACGTCTTCGGTCATGCGGAGTCTTCTCTGGCTAGGTCTGGTGTGGCTATCTTGTCATGGGTCGCTTTGGGAGCGCCTTCATGTGAATCTTCTGTCACGGCGCGGCCAGCCGGTGGCCCGAGGGCAGTTTGACCACCTGCAGGAAGAAGCCGAGACGGCGCACCGCTTCGATGAACGCATCATATTCGACCGGCTTGGTGATATAGACGTTGCAGCCGAGTTCGTAACAGCGCGCGATTTCGCGCGGATCATCGGTCGTGGTCAGCACGATCACGGGCACCGCGGCTGTCTGTGGCGAATCCTTCAGACGCCGCAGCACCTCGAAGCCATCCACGCGCGGCATTTTCAGATCGAGCAGCACGACGAAATTCGTCAGATCTTCGCGAGGTGGGTAAGGACTGGCAGCGGGGTCCGCCGGCGCCGGACCAAAGAAATAATCAAGAGCCTGCTGGCCGTCGCGAAAGCGCACGAAACCGTTCGAAATACCGGCGCGGCGCAGATTGCGCTCGACCAGCGTGGCGTGGCCGTCGTCATCTTCGATCAGCACGATACTGACCGTTTCCCCGTGACTCATATGCCCTCCGTACTGACAATCCGTTTTTGCATCATGCTTTTAACTATCCCCACCGTTTTCTCTCGCGCCGGTCGCGGTTCAATTGCGCGCAGGCTGTTCTGGTAACACGACAAAAAAAGTCGATCCCGCACCTTCGGCCGACTCGACCCAAACGCGGCCGCCATGCCGTTCTACCATACGCCGCACCACCGCGAGGCCGATGCCGTCTCCGTTCGCGACGTCGCCATGCAGGCGCTGAAACGCCCTGAATACCTTCGACATATACGCCGCCGGAATCCCGAGTCCGTTGTCTCGCACATAATAGGTGCGCGTGCGCAACGCGCGCGGCTCGGTTTCGTCGACCGGTTCCGGCTCCAGCGCGCCGATCTCGATGCGCCCGTTGCGCGCCGGGTCGAGATAATTGAGCGCGTTACCGATCAGGTTGCCGAAAATCTGCTCGATCGCACCCGGGTCGCCCCATGCAGGCGGCAACTCGCGCACGGTCACCACCGTACCGCGCTGGCTGATGGCGCCTTGCAATGCATCGACCACTTTGCCCACCACCCGCCCGACGCTCACCCGCTGCCACTGATATTCGAGCCGCCCGGCGCGTGAAATCCGCAACAGCGCGTCGATGATCGCCGCCGCCCGCGTCACCGCGGTGCGTAGATATTGCAGAGACTCGCGCACGTCGCCGTCAAGAATATGCGTCATACGCCGATGTTCGGCTTCCGGCAGTTTGGCCGCCTCGACGAGGCTGTCGAGATCGTCGCACGACACCTGCAATTCTTTCGAAAATCCTTGCAGATTCACCAGCGGCGAGCGCAAATCGTGCGACACGCTGTAGATGAACATCTCGTTGTCTTGCGTCTCCTGGCGCAGTTCCTCGTTGACGCCTGCCAGTTCCCGCGCGCGCGCTTCGAGCCGCACTTTCAGCTTGGCCTGCTCGCCTTCGGCCTCACGCAGGCGTTCACCCGTCTGATGCAGCACGGCGTCGAGCGCGGCAATTTCGTCGCTGCCGGAGAGCGGCGCCGCAAGCTGCCGCCCACTGCCCAGGCGCTCGGCATTGCCGGTCAATACCTCCAGCCGCCGGCCAATACTGCGCGCGAACACGACCGCAGTGGCCGCCCAGATCAGCATCGAGCCCAACACCGCGGCGATCAGCGCATATTGCTGGCGTTCGCGGCGCCGTGCCAGGGCCGCGCCGCGCTCGGTGTCGAGCCGCGAAGCCTCGTTGCCGAACTCGGTAAGCTGATCGCGAAACAGTGCGATCTGCTGGGGCAGCGCACCCGTGTCCTGCGCGGCAAACGAATTCAGGTTGTGTCCGGCACGCAGCGCCTGCGAGATCTCAGTGGCCTGCATGCGATACGCGTCGATCGCCTGTTGCATCTTGCGCACACGCGTGACCTGTTGCGGCGTATCGGCCACCAGCGTTTCCAGATTCGACAGGCGGTCGCCGAGATCGACCCATACAGTATGGCGGTCGACAAACGACGGATCGCCGACGACCATACCCGTGCGGACCCGCGCGGCCTGACGCAGCAGCGGATCGACAATAGCCGACGACTGATAAAGGATCTGCTTGCTGTTGCTGACCCACCGCGCGGCCTGCGCTGTTTGCTCCTGGGTATCGAAGACGACGCCCAGAAGCGCCAGCTCGACCGCGCTCGGCACTGCAATCAGCAGCAGACCCTTGGTGAATAGTTTCATGTTCGCCCGAAGGGTCGTTCAAGCCACGGCAGTACGCACGGACCATGCGCCTCGCCTCGGCATGCGGGCGGGCCGTTGCGGTGCAGGACTGGCCAGCACGCCGCGGTGCAGCCGGACGGGCCATTATCGACGTGAATGTGAGATATTTCAACGTAGCGGCTAGATGCGCTCGCCCACATAAAAATGACTTTTTTATTGATACGAGTTGTTTTTTCGGCGGCGCGTGCGTCTATGATGGAGACAGATGTGCTGGGAAGCGAAAGCGCGCGGCGAGGCGGTTCGGCATGATTCGTGCGGGAGGCGGTGAGAACGGCGTAGAAGCCGAATCATCGTGAATCCGGCCTTGTCGTATGCTATAAAAGATCGACGTGCGGCGCGCGAAGCCGGGAGTTGTCGCATGAGGACGCTGCGTTTCTTGCAATTCTTTTTCAGGCGAATTTTTATGTCCTTCCCGAAAAAGCGTAGACGCGCGAAGGTGGACGGCGATGAGTCGTTCCTCGCGGTACTACGGCATTTCAAGCCGTTCGGTCAGCTCGACACCAAAATTGCGCGCGCTCGCGCACAGGACGAGCCGGTGCTCTATGCGCATGTGCTGCCCGGCCTCGACGTTCTTCTGTGCAGCGTCCGCGGCGCCCAGCCGCCCTATCCCGCGCCCGCCGAATTGCGGCGGCGTTGTATCGAATCCATTACCAATGCATTGGAACAGCCGCTCGATGGTCTCGAGAACGGCGGGTATTGGTATGAGGCCGACGGATTCGGGTTCCTGGTCTTTGCCAGCCGGGCCCGCGGCAAGATTCTGACGGAGTTTGGCGCCACCCGCGTTGGCGGCGCCCGGCGCGGGGTTCGCAGGCAGGACGCGGCGGGAGATGCTGCTCCGCGCTCGCTACGGTAATTCTTTTCTTTCCTTTGCCTGTTGCGACTGATTAGTGTTCGCTCCGTATTGGGGGAACGCTAATCAGCCACAAGAAAATAAAGGCAAGGCCAGACCCGAAGAACCAACTCCACCAGTCCGCCGACGCAGCAGAAAACATTAACTCCCCTTGTATTCAGCTCCCGTGGGCGGCGACGTGACCGCAGGCTTCCTGTCGCCCGCAGCCGGTGAGGAAGCGCCTGCGGAAGACTTGTTCACCGGCGCGCCGTCAAGGGAAATGGCCGGCTTGGGCTGTTGTTTCATACCCGGCGCCGGCGCGGTCGGCGCCTGACGAACCTGCGCCAGCAACTCCCCGCACGGCAGCGGTTTGTTATTGCTGGGCGCCAGCAGCGGAATCAGCGCCGCAAACGGATTGATCAACCCGAGCCCGATTACGGCGCCCCCCCGCAGCGCCAGCGCGGTGGCATTCACGCCGACGTGCGGATCCTTGAACGTCCCCTTCACATACAGCGGCGAGCGCAGCGAAAACACCCGGAAACCCTTGGTATGCGGATGCACGCCAAGATCCATCGATTCGTCGCGCAGGTTCACGTTGCCGTCGATATTGATGACCGCGTCGTCCGTGTCGAGCGCGAACACACGCGAATCCAGCACACCGTTCGTCGCGACAAAATCCGCCGCCGCGCAGTTGATCTTCACGTCGCGATTGCCGAACAGCTTTTCATAGACCACGTTCGCCACGTTCAGACCCGCGGCTTCCATCAGCAGGCGGCTTACCGTGCCGTCGGTGATCAAGGCTTTCACCTCGCCGTTCGACGTCGCCGCCAATGCCGCCGGCGAATTGCCGGTCGCGGTGAGCGCGGCGTCGCCGTTGATTTCGCCGAGCGCGTTCTGCATCGTCTTGAAGTCCGGGAACAGCTGCTTGAGCTTCAGATGCCGCGCTGAGGTCGCGAAGCGGCCCTTTAGCGGCGTCGTGCTGCCGTCCAGATGAATATCCGATGACAGCGAGCCACCCGCCACGCCGAACTTCAGCGGTTCGAGCGACAGCACGCCGTCGGTCATCACGACGTGCGTGTACAGGTCAGTAATCGGCAGATTGGCGTCCTTGACGATGCGGCGCCCCGTGAACTTTACGTCGGCGTCGATCGCCTTCCAGCGATCGGTGCGGAATTCTTCGACCGGCAGGACCTTGTTGGCGGGCTGCGCGGTCGCATCGCCGCGTTTGGCCTTGCTGGCCTTCGAATCCGCGCCGATGACCGGCGCCAGATCGGCGAATTGCAGCAGATGCGACACCAGTTCGCCCTGCAACAGCGGACGCGGCTCACGGGCCGTGTAGGTCAGCGAGCCATTCAGATCGCTGCCACCCACCCGGCCTGTAAAATTTTCATACTTGAAGACGTTGGCGCCGGGCTTGAACTGGCCGACCAGGCGCCCTTCGGTGGCATACGGCGGCGTGTCGGGCAAGGTCACGCCCGTCAGCGAATATAGCCGCGCCAGGCTGTTGCCTTGCAGCCAGAGACGCAGATCGACCGCGGCAAGATGCGCCGGATCGGTAATCGTGCCCACGAGGCCGACGCGCAGATCGCCGGCCTTCACGTCGGCCTGGACAGGGAACGGCCGGTTCGCGTCCTGCAACGCCAGCACGCCGCCCACCTTGCCGCTGCCGGAAACCGGCGTCTTGTTGTAGGTGCCCTTGACGGTCCAACCGATCGCGTACGGCGGGATCGTCGGCTTTGCGCCGGTTGCCGCGCCTGCCTCGCTGGCGTTCGGCGCCGAGGCTACGGCGGCGCCGCTTGCGCCCTCGCTCGCTCCGCCGGCAATCAGCGCGCCCGACGCGCCAGTGGCCGCTGTCGCGCCCGACGCGTTGATATCGGTCGACGAAGCGCCGGAAGCCGCCGCCGCGGACGCTGCCGCCGCTTCCGATGCGGCCTGCGCGTTAGCCTGCGCCGTCAGCTTGCTCGCACCCGCTTTACCGACCGCCTCCGCCGATGCGCTGCGCGACGCCGTCTCCTGCTGCTTCATCACTTCGCCGATCGGAATCGGCTGGCCGAGCGTATCGATGGCCATCTGCATCTCGACCTTCTGCTGCTGATCCGAGAGCGCGATATTGCCTTTGGCAAAGGCGATGTCGTGCAGATCGAGCTTCCATTCGGAAGGGCCGCTGGAAGATGCCAGTTTGAAGGTCCAGTTGTTGCGCCCGTCGAGCAGTCGTTCGAGGTCGACGGAAGGATTCACAAGGTTGATCGCGGGAATCACGATGTCATGCGCGAGCAGCGGCAGCACCTTGACCTGGAAGTCGATTTCGTCCAGCGTCGCGAAGTGCGGCTGTTTGGCCCAGTCGGGATTGCCTACCGTGATATTGGCCGCTGAGAAACGCGGCCAGGGCACCCAGCCACGCCAGCCGGTTTCGCCGACCGGATGCTGCCAGCCTACTTTCAGATCGCCGTTGATCGCGAACGGCCGGCCGATCGCCTGCGTAACCTTGTCGTCGATGTAGGGGCGCGCCCGGTTCCAGTCAAAGGTCAGGATGAAGATTGCCAGGGCGACAATCAGAATGACGATGATCGCCAGCAACCATGCGATGATTTTTCCTATCCGTCTTCCAATCGTGCTCGACACTGCCATTGAAAAGCTCCGTCTTTTTTCTTCGTTGTGCATGGGGACCAGCACGTATCGTGCCCGGTGGTATTGTCTAATAGGGGTCGTTTTATCATGCCGCACAGCGCCGGCACAGGTCTCCCGGCCATGGAAACGTAAGGAAATGTCATGGCGGCCTCCGAATCCACGAAAAAATCCACCACGATCCAACTCATGTCAGATGTTCCCTTCGTCTCCGCTGAAGGCATCGCCCGGCGCGATGCATTGCGCGGACAAACGCTGCTGCAGCCGACGACCTTCGCCCTTTGCGCCGGCGACCGCGTCGCGGTCACCGGGCCGTCAGGTTCGGGCAAGAGCGTGTTTCTGCGCGCCCTCGCCCTGCTCGATCCGCTCGATGCGGGACGCATCATGTGGCACGGCGCGGCGGTCGAGCGCGCCGCCATTCCGCGTTACCGGCGCAACGTCGCGTATATCCGGCAGCGACCCGCGCTGCTCGACGGCAGCGTCGAAGACAACCTACGTTACCCGTTCGAATTGCGGACCTATCGCGACGTGCGCTTCGATCGCGCGCGTGCTGCAGGCCTCGCCGCTCAGGCCGGCCGCGGCGACGATTTTCTCGACAAGCGCGCGAGCGAGTTGTCCGGCGGAGAAGCGCAGATCACCGCGCTGATTCGCGTTCTGCAACTCGCGCCTGAAGTGCTGCTGCTCGATGAACCCACCGCTTCGCTCGATCCGGAGTCGTCGCATGCGATCGAGGCTTTGGTGCACGCGTGGTTCGCGGCCGAACCCGGCCGGCATGCGTCGATGTGGGTGTCGCACGATCCCGCGCAAGCCGCGCGCATGAGCGAGCGGCACCTCACGATGCGCGCCGGCGTGCTCGACGAATCCCCCGTGACGCCCGCGCACCAGGAGCTCGGCCAATGACATTGCAAAATCTGAGTCTCTGGGACGTCGCGATCGCCGCATTGCTGATCGTGGTGAACGGTGCCGTGTCGGTGGCGCTCAAGCTCGATCTCGAACGCAAGCTCGCGTGGGCGGCGGTACGCACCGTCGTGCAATTGCTGGCGATCGGCTATGTGCTCGGCTGGGTGTTCCGCTATGACCATTGGTTCGTGGTGCTGCCCTTGATGATCGTGATGACGCTGATCGCCGGCTTCGCGGGCGCACAGCGCGGCAGCCGCACCTACGCCGGGCAGCGTGCGGACAGCGTGCTGTCGATCTGGGTCAGTTCCTGGTTGGTGGCCGCGGTCGGACTCTTCGTCGTGATCCGCATTCACCCATGGTACGAGCCGCAGTACGCGATTCCGATTCTCGGCATGATCCTCGGCAATACGCTCACCGGCGTGTCGCTCGGCATCGAACGGATGACCGAGGAACTGACCGCGCGGCGCGACCGTGTGGATATGGCGCTCGCACTCGGCGCGACCCGTTGGGAAGCGGCGCAGGCGCCGGCGCGCCAGGCGGTGCGCGCGGGCATGATGCCCACCTTGAATCAGATGGCCGTGGTCGGCGTGGTGAGTTTGCCCGGCATGATGACCGGGCAGGTGCTGGCCGGTCAGTCGCCGTTGCAAGCTGTGCGTTATCAGATCGTGATCATGTTCCTGATCGCCGCGGCCTCAGCCCTGGGGACGGTGGGCGCGATGCTGCTCACGTATCGGCGGCTCTTCTCGGCGGAGCACCGGTTTCTGTCGGCGCGGCTGGTGGAGCGGCCCGCGGCGCAGCGTTGATGGGGCAAACCGCGAACGGGCGACGCGGCTGGCGTCGCCCGTTCGCGGTTTGCCTCATCGGCCGCGCGCGTGAGGTCTCCGCTCATCGCGCAGACCTCACGCGTGGCCTTCAGCGTTTCGCGGTGACCGCCACTTCGGTGCCGTCACTAAGCGTCAACGTTTTCGTGCTGCCGTTGGTCGGCATCGTAAAACGCAGAATCTGGCTGACGGCCACGCTGTTCGGACACTTGAGCGTTTTGCCACCGCTCGTCACCGTCTTGACGCCATGCGGGGTCTGCGCCTGGAAGCTCAATTGCACTGACGCGGTGCCGTCACTGCCGACGACCGGCGCAAAACGGATCTGCGTCTGGCGAATCATCGCGCCGTTGGTATCGGTTGGCAGCGACGAGTAATTCGGGCAGCTATCCGTCGCGGGCACGGGGCCGCCTGGGGGCACCGTCTTCCACGTGAAGTCGTCTGATTCGCCGGAGCGGATCGTACGCGTTTCCTGTGAATTGCCGAACTGCTTCGACGTGACACGGACCGTATAGCGGATCGGACCGTCGAGGGCGGACTGCGACGTCACTGTGATCGGCGTGGCTGCGTGAGCTGTCGTCACGAGCATGCCGGGCGCGAGCGCGCATGCGAGAGAAGCAACAACTGAAACGGCGGAGAGTTTGAAGCTTGAGCTCATACTGTCACCTCGTTGTTGTACCGCTGCGCGCCCGCTCTAGCGCTACTGCCAATGCACTGCCTGACTGGAGCCTGATTCACGCCGAGTTAATACCTGGTAGCACCTGGTTCACACCCGGCTGAGGCCCTGCCAGACGAGCCGCGAGACGCGCAACTGTTTTAGCATGATGCCCCACCAGTCTACCGCCAAGCGGCGCCGTGCGCGCTTCATACGAATCGGGTGTTACCCCGCTTGCGTTGAGGCGTTTTCTGCGGGTGCGACGTGACAGGAACGCCAACCCCAGCTCTGGCTAGAAGCCCGTCAGCACCAGCTTGCCGATCGCGCGCCCCTCTTCGAGCAGTCGATGCGCACGGCGCAGATTGTCGGCGTTGATCGTGCCGAGATTCTGGCCGACCGTCGTGCGCAACGTGCCCGCATCGACGAGACGCGCCACCTCGGTGAGCAGCTTATGCTGCTCGATCATGTCCGGCGTGCCGAACATCGAACGCGTGAACATGAACTCCCAGTGGAACGCGGCGCTTTTCGCCTTCAGCAGTTCGACAGGCACCGGCTGGCTGTTTTCGACGATCGTGCAGATGCCGCCTTGCGGCTTGACCACTTCGGCGGCTGCTGGGAAATTACTGTCGGTATCGTTGAAGATCAGCACGTAATCGACCTGGTCGATGCCGAGCTTTTTCAACTGCGCGGGCATATGGTCGAAGTGATCGACGATATGATCCGCGCCCAACTCCGTCGCCCACTTCGCCGATTCAGGGCGCGAGGCGGTCGCAATCACTTTGAGTTTCGCGAGTTGCTTGGCCAGCTGAATGCCGATCGAACCGACCCCGCCCGCGCCGCCGATGATCAGCACCGTGCGGCCTTCATCCGCGCCTTGCGGTGACACGCCGAGGCGGTCGAAGAGTGCTTCCCACGCCGTGATCGCGGTCAACGGCAAAGCGGCCGCGTGTGTGAAATCGAGCGACGCCGGCTTGCGCCCGGCAATGCGTTCGTCGACCAGATGGAACTCGCTATTCGCGCCCGGCCGGGTGATGCTGCCCGCATAGAAAACCGGGTCGCCAACTTTGAACAGCGTGACGTCGGGGCCAACCGCCACCACCGTGCCGGCGGCGTCCCAGCCGAGCACCCGCGGCGCTTTCTCGACGGTGTCTTTCGGGGCGCGCACCTTGGTGTCGACCGGATTGACCGAGATGGCTTCCACCTTCACCAGCAGGTCACGGCCGGCGGCTTCGGGTTTGGGAATTTCGACATCGACCAGCGACTCGGCATGATCGATCGGCAAGTAACGATGGAGACCTACAGCTTTCATCACAGCTCCTGTTTTTTCTGATGAGGTTGAGAAACCGGCGATCGGTGCCGACAGCGCCTCGCGCCGTGCAGGGCTATTCGATCGCATTGCCGTCATCCTAAGGCGGTTCTTATTCTCATAAAAGCATCATAATGACTGAAACATCTTTTTGAATTTCAGAAGAATGGACCATCCTGCCGACTCCGTGAAACCCGCCGTCAAGCCCTCGTCCGGCGAACGGGAACGACTCGATCTGCTCGACGTCGCCCTGTTCGTGCGGGCCGCCCTGCTCGCCAACGTGTCGGCGGCCGGCCGCGAATTCGGCCTGTCGGCAGCGGTGGCGAGTTCGCGCATCGCGCAGTTGGAAAGGCTCCTCGGCGCGCGGCTGCTGCATCGGACCACCCGTCGCATCAGTCTCACGCAGGACGGCGAAGTGTTCATGACACGCGCTGAGGCGCTGCTCGACGCAGCCGATGCCGCGCGCGCCTCGGTGGGCCGCGCGCAGGCCGAGCCGCAGGGGCGCTTGCGGGTGTCGATGCCATCGTCGTTCGGGCGGCAGCACGTATCGCCAGTAATCAGCGAATTTCTGCGCCGCTATCCCGGCGTGAGCGTCGATCTGCGTCTGACGGATCAGATGGTCGATCTGGTCGATGCGGGTATCGACGTGGCGATCCGAGTCGGCGTGCTCAAGGATTCGTCGCTGGTGGCGCGGCGCCTCGCCGTCAACCGCCGCGTGCTATGCGCGGCGCCCACTTACCTCGCCGCGCGTGGGGCGCCGCACCATCCTTCGGACCTCGCCCAGCACGAATGCATCATCCTGTCGGACCAACGCGATTGGGCATTCGTGACGCCCGCCGGACCGCTTACGGTGCGCGTGAGCGGACGCCTCGTCGTCGACAACGGCGAAGTCATTCGCGACGCCCTGCTAGCCGGTTTCGGCATCGCGCTCAAGTCGACCTGGGACGTGGCGCCGTATCTGCGCAGCGGCGAACTGGTCAGCGTGCTCGACACCTATCCGCTCGCGGAGCAAGTGGCGATCTGGGCGGTCTATCCAAGCCGTGCGTTCGTGCCGCCGAAGACGGTCGCGTTTATTGAGTTCCTTGTCGCGCATTTCGGCGATCCACCTTACTGGGATGTGGAGCCGGGGTGAGCCGGTGGGCCAAACGCTGGGCCGCACCAAGGCGCTGAGTGATCACCGATGGCCTCGGTGCGAGCGCATAGGATCCGGTTCAAAGTGCAGCCGCGACGGCTCATTTGCGGACGCGCCGGACCAGCACGACGCAACGTTTTACGCGGATCAGCGCGCACCTAACATCAGCGCTTGCTGGACCTGCCACCACTTGCTTTGCCATCGGAGTTGACGTCCACGTGCGCATCGTTCTGCGTCTTTTGCTGATACTCGTCACCGCCGCGGCGGTCCGTGTCCTTCAGTCCGCGCTCGATGTCGCGATGCGCCTGCTTGCCGACACGACGCGGAGCGTCTTCATGTTGCGATTCCGGGTCCTGATCGGTTTCATGCGGCAGCGGCGCCGACGCTTCCTCGCGTGAACGCGGAGTCATCTTTGCATGCGGGTCGGCCTGCTTCTCGCCGTCGGACGATTGCGCTGAGGTCTTCATGGTTTGCTCCTTTTTCAGGTTGAATCAGGTCGGCTGGGGCGCGGTCACTCCGCTTCATCCAGACGCTTTCTCATCGCTGCGGTGATGCGTTGACGTGTCTTTGCGTAGTCCGCCCACGGGTCGCGCTCGAGGTCTGCGAGACGCTCATGTACGTTTTCGATGGTCCATTGATCGCCGCTCGTGGTGGTGGCGACTTCGTCCCACGAGAGCGGCACTGAAACGCCCAGCCCCGGTCGGGCGCGTGCCGAGAATGCGGCCACCGTACTCGAGCCGCGGTTGTTGCGGAGGTAATCGACAAAGATCTTCTGCTTGCGATTCTGGGCGCCCATCTTCGCGCTGAAGTACTTGGGCAACGTCGTCGCCATATGCTGCGCGACGGCTTGCGAAAAGGTCTTCACCTCGTCCCAGCCGGCATGTTTAGCGAGCGGCACCACCACATGGAATCCCTTGCCGCCACTCGTCTTGCAGAACGAGGTCAGGCCGAGTTCTTCGAGCAGCGAGCGCGTCAGTTGCGCGGCCTCGATCATCCGCTCCCAACCGAGCGATGCGTCCGGGTCGAGATCGAACACCATGCGATCGGGTTTTTCGATGTTCGACACCACGGCATTCCACGTGTGAAATTCGATCGTGCCCATCTGGGCGGCGCCGACCAGCGCCTTGAGGGTATCGACGGTAATCAGCGGTGGATGACCAGGATCGAGTCCGGGATGCTGCGTGACGTTAGGAATCGACAGCTTCTGGCTATGCTTCTGGAAAAACAGCTCGCCGCCGATGTCCTCGGGCGCGCGCACCAGCGAGACCGGCCGGTCTTGCAGATGCGGCAGCATCCAGTCGGCGACCGATTCGTAGTAGCGCACGAGATCGATTTTGCGGATGCCGGTGCTTTTGTCGATGACGCGGTCGGGATGGGATACGCGGACGCCGGCGACTGAGGCCGGTGTTGCAGCGGTTTTTGATTTCGCTGCCGTGGTTTTTGTTGCGGGCGTCTTCACTGCACCTTTTTTAGCGGACTCGGATGCGGCACTCGCAGCGTTCTTTTTCGTCGCGCGCTTCTTCGCCACGGTGTCGGATGCGGTATCGGTTTGCTCCTGCACATCGGCTCCTTTACGGGATGCTTCCCTGACGATCTGCCGCGCCGGTTTGTCATTACGCAGACTCACGAACGACGCCTGCCGCACGATGCCCTCGCTCGTCCATTCAGCGAAATTGCATTCGCAGACAAGCACCGGTTCGACCCAATGCACCGGCGTTCGGCTACGCTCGCGCGGTGTGCTGGCGAACGGCATGCGGCTGGTGGCGTGCGCGTCGAGTTCCTTCTTGAGCGAGCGCAGCAACGCCGCGTCGAAGCCCGTGCCGACGCGGCCGGCGTATTGCAGTTTTCCTTTGTCGTCGTAGATGCCAAGCAACAACGCACCGAACGCCGCACGGCTACCCGCCGGCTCCGAATAGCCGCCGATCACGAATTCCTGGCGGCGTCGGCATTTCAATTTGATCCATGCGGACGAACGCCCCGAGGTGTAACCGCTATCGCGCCGTTTGCCAATGATGCCTTCGAGCGCCATGTCGCACGCGCTCTTCAGCAGATCGTCGGCGCTGAACGCGAAGTCGTTCGAGAAGCGCAGTACGCTGTCGTCGTGCCCATCCGTGCCTTCCAGCAACGCGCGCAGAATCGCGCGGCGTTGTTCGAGTGGCACGCCTCGCAAGTCGTAGCCGTTAAGGAACGGCACGTCGAACAGATAGATGACGATGTCCTGCGGGCGGTCCGCGTCGAATGCGTTTTGCAGCGCCTGAAAACTCGGTACGCCGTTGTCGTCTAGCACCACCGCTTCGCCGTCGAGCCAGGCGCTTTCGATGTCGAGTCGTTCGAACGCCTTCACCTGCTTGCCGAACTTCGCGGTCCAGTCGTTGCCTGCGCGCGTGAACACCTTGAGCGTACGGGTCTTTGCGTTTCGATCGATGCGGGTCAACACACGATAGCCGTCGAACTTGATTTCGTATGCCCATTCATCACCGGGTGGCGCGGCGTCGACGAGCGTAGCCAGTTGCGGCTTGAAGGTGGCGGGCAACGCGGCCTTGACCGCGCCTTCAATTGAGGGCGATGCGGCAAGCTCGCGCAGTGACTGTGTGCTGCGGGTCGACACGATGTCGGTTTTTTTCGGGTCGGGACGGCTTGAAGAGCTGGCTTTCGCGCGGTTCCTGCCAGTGATGTTCGAGTTCGATGCTGTTTCTTTGGCACTGGCGACGTTTGCAGTCCTGGCGGCCTTGATTGCAGTCCTCGCTCCGGTCTTGCTTGCGCTCTGGCGTGTGGACTCGCTCGCAGCCGTTTTTGTCGCGGTTCTCGTGGCCTTTGCGCGCTTGCCCGCCGACCCACTGCCCTCCAGTACGCTGCCAGGCCACTCCTTCAAGACGTCGTATTCGTCCTGATCACGGGCTTCATCGTCGCGCTCCTTGATCAGCAGCCACTGCTCCTTGTCGCCACTGCCGCGCATGTGACTGCGCACCAGCGTCCAGCCACCGTGCAGCTTTTCGCCAAAGAGCCGGAACTTGAGTTTGCCCGCCTTATACGATCTGGCCGCCTCCGCCGCGCCGCCGACCGGCTCCCACGTCCCGCGATCCCACACGATCACGGTCCCCGCGCCGTAGTTGCCAGGCGGGATCTCACCTTCGAAAGAGCCGTATTCGACAGGATGATCTTCGACATGCACCGCGAGCCGCTTCACCGACGGGTCGAGGCTCGGCCCCTTGGGCACCGCCCACGACAATAACGTGCCGTTCAGTTCGAGGCGGAAGTCGTAATGCAAGCGCCGCGCGTCGTGCTCCTGAATCACGTATGACAGCGCCTCGTTCGAGATGCGCGCGGCGCTCTTGCGGCCGGCTTTCTTCCGCGCAGCCGTGCCCGATGGCTCCGGCGTTTCGCCGAAGCGGCGCTTGCGGCTGTAGAGATCGAGCCTGTCGTTCATGGAGATGAACTCGTCGTGGATCGAGCTGGTGCGGTGTTATCGATCAAGCGAGCGATCAGGCGGCCGCACGCCGTTTGCGTGCAGCCGGGGCTGACTTGGCGCTGGCGCCACTGGTCTTGCCACCGCTGCGGCCCGTGGCCGCCGAGCGCACTGCACGCGGCTTCTTGCGGGCTGGCGCGGCTGCTTCGGCATCGGCATCGCCGCCCTCCTCGTCATCGTCCGCGGCATGCTTGCGCGCGCCCGCCGCCGGCTTGCCTTTGCCGCGACCGAGGCTGCGCTTGAGCAGATCGGACAGATCGAGGATGTCGGCAGATTGACGCGATTCGCGCGGCGCCTCGACCTCGGTGATTTCCTCGGTCTTACCCGCGCGAATCTTTCGGTCGACCAGCGCCATGATGTCATCGTGGAAGGTGTCGTGATACTGCGATGGATCCCACTTGTCACTCATGTCGTTGATCAGCTTTTTCGCCATGTCGAGTTCGCGCGTGGTCACGCCGGCCGCCTTCATTCCTTCCGGCGGCAATTTGAATTCGTCGAAGTCGCGCACCTCGACGGCCCAGCGCAACGTGTTCAACGCCAGCATCGGCCCGACCGGAATCAGTGCCGCGAGATGCTGCTTGTTGTGCAGCACGACACTCGCCACGCCGATCTTGCCCGACGCTTTCATCGCTTCGCGCAGCAGCGCGTACACCTTTTCGCCCTTGCGGTCAGGCGTCAGGAAGTATGGCGTGTCGAGATAGAGAAACGAAATGTCGGGTGCGTCGATGAAGGCGAGGATATCGACCGTCTGTGTCGACTCGGGATTGGCCGCCCGAATCTCGTCGTCGGAGAGGACGACGTACTTGTCCTTTTCGTACTCGAAACCGCGCACGATGTTCTCGCGCGCCACCTCCTTGCCGGTGCGCTTGTTGATCTGCTTGTAGCCGATCGGATCGATCGAGCGCTTGTCCAGCAGATTGAAGCCGACTTTCTCTGACTGCGTCGCCGGATACAACTGCACCGGAACGTGGACGAGGCCAAAGCTGATTGCGCCCTTCCAGATCATGTGTGCCATCGTGCGCTCCCCAAGGCCTGAGACCTTTGGTGAAGCAGCAAGCGTGCCACGGTTTTGCGCGCTTTCGCTCGCGCGGTACGGCGGTGGCTGCCACGGTTCTGGGCGCTATTGCCGCCGTGGCGCCGTGCAGGTTGCCGCCGGCATCGGCTGTAAGTCTTGCGTCATGTCGGCAAAAGATACGGCGCTTGTCGGCTCGTCTAACGGTGCTCGGCAAGCGCCGATCTTCAACCACCGCTTGCCGGTTCAAGTTCGATCGGGACCGCAGCGAAGCCGCGAAACCGCACCCGTCCGCCGCGCGTTGGCTCGCCGTCGAGCCGATACGCCGGGAAGCGCTGCACGAAGCGCCCAATGGCGATACGCGCTTCGAGTCGCGCGAGCGACAACCCCGCGCATTGGTGAATGCCGAAGCCAAACGCCAGATGCCGGTTCGGATCACGGCGGATGTCGAAGCGATCCGGTTTCGCGAACTGCTCGGGGTCGCGATTGGCCGCGCCGATGCACAGCGTGACGGGCGTACCGCGCGCCACCGCGATGCCGCCGATCTCCGTGTCGACGGTGGCCATCCGGTTACCCAGCTGATTCGAGCTCTCGAACCGCAAACACTCTTCGACCGCCGACTCGATCAGCGACGGTTCGCGCAGCAACGCGGCGCGCTGCTCCGGCCAGCCGGTGAGCGTAACGAGGCCGTTGCCGATCAGATTCGTGGTGGTCTCATGACCGGCGTTCAGGATGAAGATGCAGTTTTGCAGCAGTTCCGCTTCCGACAATTGCTCGCCGCCCTGTTCGCCTTGTTCGCCCTGAATCAGGCGCGTCAGCACGTCGTGTTGCGGATCGCCAGGCTCGCGCCTGCGCCGTGCCACCAGATCGCGCAGATAGTCGACAAACTCGCTGACCGCACGGTTGCCCCGTTCGAGCTGCGCCTCGCTCAGCGACGGCTCCAGCGCGCCGAGTATCGCCAGCGACCAGTCGCGCAACGGCTCGCGCTCAGCGTGCGGCACATCCAGCAAATTGCCGATGATCTCGACCGGAATCGCCGACGCGAACTCGCCGATCAGATCGATCCGGCCACGCGCGGCGGCTGCATCGAGCAAACCATCGACGAGGCGGATCAGCCCCGGCTCCATGGCCGCGATCGCGCGCGCCGTCAGCGCGCCGGCGATCAGTTTGCGCACCCGCGTGTGACGCGGCGGATCGTTGAAGACGAGACTGGTGGTGTGGTGGGTGTAGAGCGGCGAGTCGCCGTACTTCGGTTTGAATTCGACGGTCTTGTCGGAACTGAATGTTTTCGGGTCGCGGTAGACCGCCTGCACGTCGCGAAAACGCGTCAGAAACAGCGAGCCGTCCGGCATGCGTTTGATCGGTTCATGGGTGCGCAGCGCGTGGTAGACCGGGTATGGGTCGGCATAGAACGCGGGGCTCAGTTGCCTCAGATCGAAATCGCGTGCGAGGGCGGACGCGTCGCTGACTGTCGCAGGGGGCATTGCTTGTCTCCGTGGTAGTGCGCCTCGTCATGGGTGCCGATACCTTGCCGAGGCTAGCCACGTGCGGGTGTGCTGCGCGCCTTTTGGGCGCGACGGGCTTGGCGGGTTCGATAGGCTGCGAGGCGTCGTTCGAAGCGCCAGTATGACGCGGGCGCCTGATCGTTGCACGGTGGATTGCCCGAATGGATACGCGATGCGCCAGGCGATGGGCCTCCTGGCCGGTCGTTTGTTTGTCTATTGGCCAATTGCCGCCCGTCGGCTCGAGTGCCGCCCGCGGATACCTGTCGCCCTTTGTCGGCTGCCCCTGCGGGCCGCATGCCGCCGAACCGTTACAATGACGGAATTTTCCGCGCGCCTCGCGCGGCCGCCCTTTTCTGCTTCAATGCGTCGTCCATGAACCTCGTCATCCAAAGCACCGCGCCTCTTTCCGCCGACCACCACAAAACGCTCGTCGCGCTTGCGCGCGGCTCACGCGCCAATGTTATCGACGCGAACGCGATTCGTATCGCCGACGCGAACGTTGCGCAGCGCGGCGACCTTGAGGTCTATTGCAGCACGCATCAACTGGACTACGCGTTTGTCGAACCCGGCCGCCAGTTGCGTGATTTCGGCCTCGTCGCGATGGACATGGATTCGACGCTGATCACGATCGAATGCATCGACGAAATCGCCGACTTCTGCGGATTGAAAGCGGAAGTCGCCGCGATCACCGAAGCGTCGATGCGCGGCGAAATCAAGGACTTCAATGAGAGCCTGACTCGCCGCGTGGCACTGCTCAAGGGGCTCGACGCCGGCGCGCTCGAACGCGTTTATGAAGAGCGGCTGCAACTCTCGCCGGGCGCCGAACGAATGCTGGCCGGCGCGAAAGCGGCCGGATTGAAAACGCTGCTGGTGTCGGGCGGATTCACGTTCTTTACCGAAAAACTGAAAGCCAGACTCGGCCTCGATTTCACGCACGCGAACACGCTCGAAATCGTGGATGGAAAGTTGACCGGCAAGGTAATCGGCGAAATCGTCAACGCCGACGTGAAAGCACGCACGTTGCGCGAGACATGCGCCCAACTGGGCATCGAGTCAACCCGCGCGATTGCGATGGGCGATGGGTCGAACGATCTGAAAATGATGGCGGCTGCCGGACTTTCGGTAGCGTTCCGTGCGAAGCCGGTAGTGCGCGAAGCAGCCAGTGTGGCGTTCAACCACGTTGGGCTGGATGGTTTGCTGCGCCTGTTTTGAAGCCGGGTTTGCGCCGGCCGATGCGATGGCGGCCAGCGCTGACAAGAGCATTATTTGTTGAGATAGCTGATCAGGAACACACCTAACACGCTGACCGCAACGGTGCCGTTCACAACGTTAGCCCACTTCACAACACGAGCGAAATTTTCGTCGGATTCCAGAAACGTGAATAGTTTGTGCATGAGTGCCTCCTTAAGCTGATTAGTATAATTGCTGCGTTATCTAAAAAAACTAAATCAGGCGCACGTGTAGGATTGCAAACAGAACTGCGGCGACGGCCGTTGCAAAAATAGAGGCGCCAATTGCTACGGGCGATAACAAACCGGCAACGTCCGGTGTCCGCCGATTGTGAGCTTGCGTGCCCGCCCGGTCATGATGCGCATTGACCAGCGCCGACATGACGATAGTGGAACAGGAAAACGCCACGATGCAGAGTCCGGCGATGGCGAAGGCCAGGATCGGCACCACGCCATTTCCCCGCTCCAGCGCGGTCACCGCCTCATAAACCGCGGCCGCGCACAGCCCGATCGCACACCAGAACAGTTGGCCGTCTTTCACTGATGCGGCGATCAACGCCTTCGCGACGCGCCAGCCGTGCGTGGGTGCGACGAGCGCTAGCGTAAAGATCGGGCCGACAATCGGCACGCCAAGATTCAGTAACATCCAGAAAAAAAGATTCATCGAAACTCACCATAGTGCGGCAACCGTTAGTAAAGTTCGCACCATCGTAGCGTCGGGATCCGGCGCCGACCATTCGGCCGAATGGTTAGGCTTACTGGCCATCTTGACAAAACAAAAAGCCCATCGTGAACACGTCACAATGGGCTTTCTCGACTTCTGCAATCGCCGGCAATCAGCAGCCAGCGCTCAGACGCTCAACTCAGCGCCGTCAGGCACTGTTCGATATCCGCGCGCAAATCGGCTTCTTCTTCCAGGCCGATATAGAACCGGACCAGCGTGCCGCGATACGGCCATTGACCTTCCGTGCGCATCGAGGCGACGTCGTACGGCATCGCGAGACTGTGCGCACCGCCCCAGCTCCAGCCGAGCGAAAACAGCTCGAGCGACTCGCAGAACGTGTCGATTTCCGCCGCGCTGTAACGTGCGTCGAACACCACTGAGAACAGTCCGCCGGCGCCGGTAAAGTCGCGCTTGAAAAACTCATGCCCCGGACAGTCGGGCAACGCCGGGTGCAGGACCGCGGCAATTTCCGGACGCGTCTTCAGCCAGTGGGCGAGGCTGAGCGCTGCACGGTCATGCTGTTCGAAACGCAAGCGCATGCTCGGCAGACTGCGCAGAATCAGCGAACAGTCATCCACTGACACACCGATACCCGTGCGCATGCGCGCGGCCTTCAGCTTCAGATGCAACTCGCGATCGACCGTGATCGTCGCGCCCATCAGCACGTCGCCGCCGCCTGACTGGTACTTGGTCAAGGCCTGCACCGAGATGTCGACGCCGTGGTCGAACGGCCGGAAACCGAGCCCTGCGGACCAGGTATTGTCGATCGCCGTGATGACGTTGCGCGCACGCGCCACCGTGGTGATGGCAGGCACGTCGGGCACTTCCATCGTGACCGAACCGGGTGCTTCGAGCCAGATCAAACGCGTATTCGGCTGGATCAGATCCGCGATGCCCGCGCCGATCATCGGATCGTAGTAGCGCGCGGTGATGCCGAAATCGCGCGCCAGCCAGTCGCCGTGATCGCGGTTCGGCGAGTAGACGTTATCGGGAATCAGCACGTCGTCGCCAGTCTTCACAAGGCCGAAGTACACGTTCGAAATCGACGACAAACCCGACGGCTGCAGCAACGCGTGATTGCCGCCTTCGATGGTGGCAAGCCGCTGCGCCAGCGCGAGCGAAGTCGGCGTGGCGTGCAGGCCATAGCGCCATTGCGCGTCGTTTTTCCAGTCGAGCGCGCGCATCGTCGCGAGATCGGGAAACACGACGGTCGAAGCGCGCGTCACCGGCGTCGAGAAGGATTCGAAGCCCGGCGTAAGCTGGTCTTCGTGACGCACGATGCTAGTTTGCAGGCCGCGTTTGAGTTTGGATTGGGTCATGGTGTAGGTAGATCTTATTCGCCGGTTTGCAGGTTGCTCACCCCGCCAACGGCGTGACCACCGCCTGTCGCCGAGGCAGGCGCTGCTGCGCTGCCGGCGGACGCAGCTTTGTTAGCGGCAGCACCGGCGCTCGCTGAAGCAGCCGGCACAGCCTGCCCCGCTGCCAGCGGCTTCAGATCGAATGGCTGCGGGTCGGAATCGTCGACGTTCATCCGGTCGCCCGCCACCGAGCCGTCGGCGGCAAACTTGCCCACCCAGTTGCCGGTAATATGCGTGCCGTCGTTCGACTCCTCGACTTCGAGCGTATCGCCGTCGCGGTCACCCGCGATCAGGATCACCTCGCCGGTGTCGGTGTACTGATACTCGCCGTGCACGCCGGCCGGATCGTCGGTTTTCGCGCCGAGACGCAGCACGATCTGACGCGAACCCAGCATGCCGGCGTAACGCGGAAACTTCGCGAATTCGGGGCTCGGCTTGAGCGGCAACTGAATCGGCGGGGGCGCCGCCAGTTCCTTCACCGCGTCGCTTTCCGCCCATGCCTGCGCGGGCAGCACAGCCCCGGCGCCGACACACAGCAATGCGGCCGTGCTCACTAAACCCCGAAGGAAGTGCCCCTGGAGGACTGCCCAACCGCGCCGGCGCGTCACACCCTTCATCGCTTTGGATTCCTGCATCCGTTCTTTCCTTGTTGCCTGATACTGCTCGATACTCGTTTGCTAGCCGCTTGCTACCGGGCTCAGTTCGGCGGGGCCAGCGCGACGCCTCGCGTGGCGTCACGTTGCCCCGCCTCAGCTTCAGATCCGTTCGAAGATCGCCGCGATGCCCTGCCCGCCGCCGATACACATCGTCACCAGCGCATAGCGGCCGCCAATGCGCTGCAACTCATACAACGCCTTGACGGTAATCAGAGCGCCGGTTGCGCCGATCGGGTGACCGAGCGAAATGCCCGAACCGTTCGGATTGACCTTGGCCGGATCAAGACCGAGCTCCTTGCTGACCGCGCACGCCTGAGCGGCAAACGCTTCGTTCGCTTCGATCACATCGAGATCGGCGACCGTCAGGCCGGCGCGTTCGAGCGCCTTGCGCGTCGCCGGCACCGGGCCGATGCCCATGTAGGCCGGATCGACGCCTGCATGCGCGTACGAAACCAGCCGCGCCAAGGGCTTGATGCCGCGCTTTTCGGCGACGCTGCGTTCCATCAGCACGACCGCCGCGGCGGCGTCGTTGATACCCGAGGCGTTGCCGGCCGTCACCGTGCCGTTTTCCTTGGCGAACACCGGCTTCAACTTGGAGAAGTCTTCGGCCGTTGCGTTCATACGCGTGTGTTCATCCGTATCGAACACGACGTCGCCCTTCTTCGACGGGATCGTGATCGGCAGGATCTGGTCCTTGAAGTAGCCGCTCGTAATCGCGTTGGCCGCACGGCGATGCGATTCGAGCGCGAGCGCATCCTGCGTTTCGCGCGAGATATCGTACTTGCGGGCGACGTTCTCAGCGGTCACGCCCATATGGATGGACTGGAACGGGTCGTTCAACGCGCCGACCATCATGTCGACGAGGCGCGCATCGCCCATGCGCTGGCCAAAGCGCGCAGCCGGCATGGAATACGGCGCACGGCTCATGTTTTCCGCGCCGCCGCCGATCGCGATGTCGGCGTCGCCGAGCAGCACGCTTTGCGCGGCCGAGACGATGGCCTGCAGGCCCGAGCCGCACAGGCGGTTGACGGTCAACGCGGGCGCATGTTGCGCAACGCCGCCGTTGATCGCGGCCACGCGGGCCAGATACATGTCTTTCGGTTCGGTATGCACGACGTTGCCGAACACCACGTGACCGACTTCGTCGCCCGACACGTTCGCGCGCGCCAGCACTTCACGCACGACGCGTGCGCCGAGATCGGTCGGCGGAAAATCCTTCAGACTGCCGCCAAAACCGCCGATCGCCGTACGCACCCCGCTTACCACCACCACGTCTCGTTGCATCGCTCGCTCCTGTTTAGTGTCTCAAGATAATCATGTCCTGGCAGGCTGCGGCGCGCGCCTCGGAGCGCGTTACTGTCAGCCGGCCAGGATGTGTTCGACCGTCGCGCGCGAAGGGATCGGCGCGACCGCGCCGTAACCTTGCGTAGACAGTGCCGCGGCGACGTTCGCATAACGCGCCGCCTGAAAAGGATCGTCACCCGCGACGAGGCGCGCGATGAATGCGCCGCCGAAGCAATCCCCCGCGCCAGTCGCATCGACCGCGTTGACGACGTGGCCCGGCACGACGCGCCGCTCATCCGGCGTGGCGATATACGAACCTTCCTTGCCGAGCTTGAGCGCCACGACACGCGGACCGTGCGACAGCAGAAAGTCGACGATCTCGTCACGGCCGGTCAAGCCGGTGAGCTCGGTTACGTCGTCCCAGCTCGGCAGACAAATGTCGGTGCCACGAATGGCTTCGAGCATCACCGCGCGCGCTCTTGCGAGCGGCCACAGCTTCAAACGCAGATTGGTGTCGAAACTCACGCGCACGCCGTTCGCGCGCGCATGTTCGATCGCCCCCAACGCGGCGTCGCAGGCGCTTAAGCTGATCGCGAGACTGATGCCGGACAAATGGATGACTTTGGCCGCGGCGATCGCATCGAGCGGCAAATCGTGCGGCGCGTAGCGGCTCGCGGCCGAACCCGCGCGCAGATAGTCGAACGCGTGACCTGCGGGACCGTGCGAGACGAAATAGACGCCGGTGGGCGCGTGCGGATCGACGCGCACGAGCGACGTCTCAACCTGTTCGCGTTCCCACAGATCGATCAGCAGACGCCCGAAATGGTCGCTGCCCACGGCCGACACAAAACCCGTCTTCGCGCCCTGCCTTGCTGCCGCGATACAGAAGTTCGACGTATCGCCGCCGAAGCCTTGCAGATAGTTCGGCTGATCTTTAGCCGACTGGTTGAACTCGATCATCGCCTCGCCGAGCGCGAGGATCTCCGGACGCGGAGGCCGGGTTGCCGGCGTGCCGGCGGTGCTCACCGTCATTGCTTAGACCTCGCCCCACAGATCGTGACCGTCGGCGCCGGTGATCTTTACCGAGACAAAATCGCCGACCTTATAACGCTTGGACGCCTTGGTGGCCGGTGCGATGTACACGACGCCGTCGATCTCGGGCGCATCCGCCGCGGTACGGCCGATGCCGCCGTCGGCATTGATCTCGTCGACGAGTACTTTCAGCGTCTTGCCAACCTTCTTCGCAATCCGTTTGGCCGACACTTCTTCGGCCACTTCCATGAAACGCGCGCGGCGTTCTTCACGCACTTCGTCGGGCAACGCACCGTCGAGTTCGTTGGCGCTCGCGCCTTCGACCGGCGAATAAGCAAAGCAGCCGACCCGATCCAGCTCCGCCTCGCGAATAAAATCGAGCAGCGTCTGGAATTGCTCTTCAGTCTCGCCCGGGAAGCCCGCGATAAACGTGCTGCGGATCGTCAGATCGGGGCACATTTCGCGCCACGCCTTCACGCGTTCCATCACTTTCTCGGCGTTGGCCGGACGCTTCATGCGCTTCAACACTTCCGGATGCGCGTGCTGGAACGGCACATCCAGATACGGCAGCACGTGGCCTTTGAACGGACCTTCGGCCATCATCGGAATGACTTCGTCGACGCTCGGATACGGATACACGTAATGCAAACGGACCCATGCGCCGTATTGCGCCGCGAGTTCGCCGAGCGCGCCGACCAGATCGGTCATGCGCGTCTTGATCGGCTTGCCGTTCCAGAAGCCGGTGCGGTATTTCACGTCGACGCCGTATGCGCTCGTGTCCTGCGAAATCACGAGCAGTTCTTTCACGCCGGATTTGAAGAGGTTCTCCGCCTCGAGCATCACGTCGGCGACCGGGCGCGACACGAGGTCGCCGCGCATCGACGGGATGATGCAGAACGTGCAGCGGTGGTTGCAGCCTTCGGAAATCTTGAGATAGGCGTAGTGACGCGGCGTGAGCTTCACGCCGGCAGCCGGCACCAGATCGATGAACGGATCGTGCGGCTTCGGCAGATGATTGTGCACCGCCTGCATCACTTCGCCCAGCGCGTGCGGACCGGTCACGGCCAGCACCTTCGGATGCACTTCTTCGATCAGATTCGAGCCGCTCGCGCTCTGCTTGGCGCCGAGACAGCCCGTGACGATCACCTTGCCGTTTTCGCTGAGCGCTTCGCCGATCGCGTCGAGGCTTTCCTGCACCGCTTCGTCGATGAAGCCGCACGTGTTGACGACGACGAGGTCCGCGCCGTCGTACGTGCCGGAGATCTCGTAGCCCTCGGCGCGCAGCTGCGTGATGATCTGCTCGGAATCGACAAGCGCTTTAGGACAGCCGAGGCTGACGAAACCGACCTTCGGAGTCGAAGGGGTCGGCACGGCGGGGGAAATGGTCTGCGACATAGGATGGGTCCGGCGTATAGCGGTGACGATGGCGACAAATGGGGACGGTGCGGCAAGGCCAAGGGCCAATGGTCAGTCAGACCACGGCCCGGACAGCGTCCCGCGCACGCAACCCTTTATTGTACCGCGCCGGCGACCGTGCAGTCGGCCACGTAGCGGGGCGTTGCCGGATCGGCCGCGTATTGATGCGCCGGCATCGGGATCAAGCCATTGAGTGCCTGGGCGCGCTCGATCACGTCAAGAATGTCGCGCGAATCATGCAGGCGCCGGATGGCCGTATGCAGTTCGGCAGCCTGCGGCCACGTCCGCTTCAGATAGCTGAGCCACATTTTGACGCGCCCGTGCTCATGGCGGGCCGCGACGCGGGCCTGCAATTTTCTCAGGTAGTCGGCGAGTAAACCCAGTACAGCCGGCCATTCCTCGGCGGAAGCCGTCTGCTCCATCAGTCCCCGTATGCGCAATGCCAGGAAAGGATCCGACACGGCGCCCCGCCCGATCATTACATCCGCGCAACCGCTAACGGCCCGGCACCGCTCCCAGTCGGCAACCGTCCAGACTTCTCTGTTGGCGGTGACCGGCACGTCCACGGCGTCGTCGATACGCGCGATCCACTCCCAGTGGGCCGGCGGCCGGTAGCCGTGGTCGCGCGTTCTGGCATGCACGACGAGCGAGGCCGCGCCGCCTTCCGCCAGCGCCGTGGCGCAGTCGATCGCAAGCGACGTATCGGACACGCCGAGCCGCATTTTTGCGGTCACGGCGATGCCGGCAGGCACCGCGGCGCGAACGGACGAAACAATCCGGTTCAGTTGTTCAGGATGCGCGAGCAGCATCGCGCCGCCACCGTGCCGGTTGACGACTTTGGCTGGACAGCCGAAGTTCAGATCGAGTCCATGCGGCGACAGACTGGCCGCCTGGGCCGCATTCAGCGCCATCCATTCAGGATCGCTGCCAAGAAGTTGGATCACCATCGGCGTGCCGGAGGGTGTGCGTCCTCCGTGGAGGACTTCGGGCGTATCCCTCTCGTAGACACGTTCGGGAAGCACCGAGCCCGTCACTCGGACGAATTCGGAAACGCAGCCTTCGAATCCGCCCGTGCTGGTCAGCACGTCGCGCAATACGTAGTCCGCAAGCCCCTCCATGGGCGCAAGAAACAGCTGGCTCATGTGGGAATGGCGCCCAGGCTGCTTCTGCGAATCGTACGGTCAGCCAAAGCTGACAAATCCGGCCTTCGGAATCGAAAGCGTGGGGATGGTAGGGAAACGGGTCTGTGACATAGGTGGGGCTGGGATACAGCGGTGGCGACGGCGACAAATGGGACGCTGCGCCGCGGCCTGAGGGGTAACGGGATCAAAAAGATCACGAAGACCACACCCTGCAACAGCACCAGCGCACGCAACCCGTAATTGTACCGCGCCCGTCCGCTTGCGCCCGGCACGCAGGCCGCCGTGGCCCACCCGCCGCCTCATCGAGCGACGGGCACACCACTCCTGCACCGTTGTTTGGCCATGGGGCCGACCCGTAAAGACCCAGTCGCCGCGTCGGCGTCGCGCCGTTACTTCTTCTCCGGCTCCGGATTGGTTTGCGGCGTAGCCGGTGTGGCCGGTCCGCCTGCCGCATTCACCGGTCCACCTGGCGTGAACGGGAAGGTAGCGAACATCGATTTAGCCTGGTTCTGCATCTGCTCCTGCATCTGCACGAACATGTTCTTCGACTGTTCGATGTAGCTGGTCATCATGCCCTGCATCATGGGGGCCTGCATGTTCATGAATTGCGACCAGACTTCGGGGTTCATCGCCTTGCCTTCGTACAGATTCTTCGACTGGTCGGCGAGCTTCGCCTGAATGTCGATGAAGGCCTGGATGTTCTTCTCCAGATACGTGCCCATCATGCCCTGCATGGCATGGCCGTAGAAACGGATGATCTGCGACAGCATCGAGGACGAGAACATCGGCAGGCCGCCGCTCTCCTCTTCGAGAATGATCTGCAACAGGATGGCGCGCGTCAGATCCTCGTTGCTCTTCGCATCGATGACCTTGAAATCCTCCTGATCCAGCACGAGCTGCTTAACATCCGTCAGCGTGATGTACGTGCTTGTCTCGGTATCGTAGAGCCGGCGATTCGGATACTTCTTGATCAGTCGTTCGGCTGTTTTCTTTGTAGTAGTGGTCATGTAACGCCTTTGAGCGCGAGTTGAGCGCGGAAACGGCGTCATGCCGGCGCACAATCGGGCAATTGTGCAACCGGGACGCCGCCGGAACCATCTGAGTCGAAGCGCGCTGCCTTGTGAGCGGTGCGCCGGTGACTCAGCCCATATGCAAACCACCGTTCAGCGAAAAATCCGCGCCCGTGGAGAAACCCGATTCGTCCGAGGCGAGCCATGCCACGATCGAGCCGATTTCCTGCGGCTGACCGAGACGGCGCACCGGGATCGTCGCAACGATCTTTTCCAGCACATCCGGGCGGATCGACTTGACCATATCGGTGCCGATGTAGCCCGGCGACACGGTGTTGACCGTCACGCCCTTGGTGGCCACTTCCTGCGCCAGCGACATCGTGAAGCCGTGAATACCGGCCTTCGCGGTCGAGTAGTTGGTCTGGCCGAACTGCCCCTTCTGGCCGTTCACCGACGAAATGTTGATGACCCGCCCGAAGCCGCGCTCGACCATCCCGTCGATCACCTGCTTCGTGACGTTGAAGAGGCTGGTCAGGTTGGTGTCGATCACCGCCGTCCAGTCTTCGTGCGTCATCTTGCGGAACACGACGTCGCGCGTGATACCGGCGTTGTTCACCAGCACGTCGATCTCACCGACTTCGGCCTTGACCTTGTCGAACGCCGCCTTGGTCGATTCCCAATCGCCGACATTGCCTTCGGACGCAATGAAATCGTAGCCGAGTGCCTTCTGCTCTTCGAGCCACTTCACGCGGCGCGGCGAGTTCGGGCCACAGCCGGCGACCACCTTGAAGCCCTCTTTGTGCAGACGCTGGCAAATGCTTGTGCCGATGCCACCCATCCCGCCCGTTACGTACGCAATTCGCTGTGTCATAAACTACACTCCGTTTTTCGTTTTCGAGGTGCCGACCGGCTACCTCTTCCCTCGCCTGTGCTTCATCTCCGCTGCCGCCGGGCGACCGGCCGACGAGGCCATTGCTCACCGCGCACTACCTGCTGCAATGTGGCGCGCGGCAACCCTGCTTACCGCCTGCTAAAACCTGTCTGAGCCTGCTTGAGACCTCAAGACCTGAAGGTCCATCAAGCGCGTTCGAGCGCCAGCGCCACGCCCATGCCGCCGCCGATACACAGCGACGCCAGACCCTTCTTCGCATCGCGCTTCTGCATTTCATGGATCAGCGTGACGAGAATCCGGGCGCCGGACGCACCGATCGGATGGCCGATCGCGATCGCGCCACCGTTCACGTTGATCTTCGACGTGTCCCAGCCCATTTGCTGATTCACGGCGCACGCCTGTGCGGCAAACGCTTCGTTGATTTCCATCAGGTCCAGATCGGCCGGCGTCCAGCCCGCGCGTTCGAGACAACGGCGCGAGGCCGGCACCGGGCCCATGCCCATCACCTTCGGATCCAGACCCGAGGTGGCGTACGCCTTGATGCGCGCGAGCGGCGTGAGGCCGAGCGCCTCGGCCTTCTTCGCCGACATCACCAGCACCGCCGCCGCGCCGTCGTTCAGACCCGACGCATTGGCCGCTGTCACCGAGCCTTCCTTCGAGAATGCCGGCTTCAGACCCGCCAGCGATTCAGCCGTCACGCCGTGACGTACGAATTCGTCGGTTGCGAAACGCAGCGGCTCACCCTTGCGTTGCGGAATTTCGACCGGCACGATTTCGTCGTTGAAACGGCCCGACTTCTGCGCGGCTTCCGCCTTGTTCTGCGACAGCGCCGCGAACGCATCCTGCTGCTCGCGCGTGATGCCGTATTCCTTGGCGACGTTTTCTGCTGTCACGCCCATGTGATACTGGTTATAGACGTCCCACAGACCGTCGACGATCATCGAGTCGATCAGCTTTGCGTCGCCCATGCGAAAACCGTCGCGCGAGCCCGGCAGCACGTGCGGCGCGGCGCTCATGTTTTCCTGACCACCGGCGATCACGATGTCCGCGTCACCCGCGATGATCGCGTTGGCCGCCAGCATCACGGACTTCAGCCCCGAGCCGCAAACCACGTTGATTGTCATGCCGGGCACCGCCGTGGGCAGCCCCGCCTTGATCAGCGACTGACGCGCCGGGTTCTGCCCCGAGCCTGCCGTCAGCACCTGCCCCAGAATGACTTCGCTGACCTGCTCAGGCTTCAGACCAGACCGTTCGAGCACGGCGCGAATCACGGTAGCGCCGAGTTCGGGCGCAGCGATCTTCGCCAGCGACCCACCGAATTTGCCAACTGCCGTACGGGCGGCCGATACGATCACAACATCAGTCATTTCCATATCCTCCGGGACATCGGCTAAATACGCCGCTGCCCGTCAAGTTAAAAATCTTGTTGCCAATGCGCCCTTGCGTCTATCAGGACGCGCACTCATACCGCCACACCACCGCGCCCTCAGACGCGCTGAAGCCTACTCCCGTTGCCGCACATAACGCCCTGGCGCCGGTTCGATCACCGGGAATTCGGCGGAGCCGGCCGTGGCGCGCGGCTTCACTTTCTTGCCACCATACTGATCGAGCCACGTGGTCCATTCGGGCCACCAACTGCCGGGCACTTCGGTCGCCTGGTCGAGCCATTCGTCCGGGCTTTCCGGCAACGTCTTGACGTCGCCTTCCAGCGCCCAGTAGTTGCGCTTTTTCTTCGCCGGCGGATTGATCACGCCAGCGATATGACCCGACGCGCCGAGCACGAACTTCAGCGGCCCGGAGAGCAGCGGCACCGACGCATAGGCGGTTTGCCACGGCACGATATGGTCTTCGCGTGAACCGTAGATGAAGGTGGGCACGTCGATCTTCGAGAGGTCGACCGGCTCGCCGCAGGTGGTCACCGCACCCGGCTCGCGCAGACGATTCTCGAGATACGTGTTGCGCAGATACCAGACATACATCGGGCCCGGCAGGCTCGTCGAATCGCTGTTCCAGTACAGCAGATCGAACGGCACTGGCGTGCGCCCTTTGAGGTAATTGTCGACGACGTAGTTCCACACCAGATCGTTCGGCCGCAGGAACGAGAAGGTGTTAGCGAATTCGATGCCGCGCATCAATCCGGGCTTGCCGCCGTTCTTGCCGCCGATGGTCTGCTCGCGCATCTGCACATGCGCCTCGTCGACGAATACGTCGAGCACGCCCGTGTCCGAGAAATCGAGCATCGCGGTAAGCAAGGTCATCGACGCGGCGGGATGCTCACCGCGCGCGGCCGCTACTGCCAGCGCCGTGGCAAGCATGGTGCCGCCCACGCAGAAACCCAGCGTGTTGATCTGCTCGCGGCCGCTGATCTTGCTGACCGTTTCGATCGCCTTGAGGACGCCTTCGCTCACGTAGTCATCCCACGTCTTGCCGGCGATCGATGCGTCCGCGTTGCGCCACGAAATCAGGAACACCTGATGACCCGAATCGAGTCCGTGCGCGACCAGCGAATTCTCCGGCTGCAGATCGAGAATGTAGAACTTGTTGATGCAAGGCGGCACGATCAGCAGCGGTCGCTCACGCACGGTGGCCGTGCGCGGCTTGTACTGAATCAACTGAATGAGGTCGTTCTCGAACACCACTGAGCCTTCGGTGTTCGCGAGATTTTCGCCGACCACGAAACGCGATTCGTCCGTTTGCGAAATCTTGCCGCGCTGCATATCGCCCAGCAGATTCATCACGCCCTGGCGCAAGCTCTCGCCCTTGCTATCGAGCAAGGTCTTTTGCGCTTCCGGATTCAACGCGAAGAAGTTGCTCGGCGATGCGGCTGCGGTCCATTGCTGAACCGCGAACCGAACGCGCTCGCGCATCTTCGGTTCCGTTTCGAGTGCGTCGACCATTTCCTGCAGATAACGCGCGTTCAACAGATACCACGCAGCGGTAAATGCATAGGCCGGCGTCGCGCTCCACGCGTCGGAACTGAAACGGCGGTCCTTGAGTTCGGGGGCTTTCGTCGTGGAGGTGGCCGCCTGCTGGATCAACTCCATCGCCTCACGCGAATAATCGGCTTGCAGCTTTTGCAAACGCTCCGATGGAATCGCGGCGCTCGGGACATTGAGTCCGGCGAATGAAGGCATTGACGGCAGGGATCCCGCAGCCAGTTTGCTGAAATCAGGCATGCCGGGGAACGACGGTATCTGCGGCAAGCCCATTGGCGGCATCTGGGGCACCTGCGGCATCTGAAAAGGTATGCCGCTGCCACCAGGCGGCGTGCCTAGCGAACGCCATGCGTTCATCCAGGCGTCCAGTAACTGCTGCATGCCTGCGGCTGGTGATGCGCCGCTCGTACCGGCCTGCTGCGTGTGCTCCGTCGAGGAGTCCGTGCTGGGAGAAGCTGAGGAATGTGATGCTGCCATACCTGCTTTTGACCGGTGAGTCCTTGCGGACGGGTTGAGAGGCAGGTTCATGCGCACGTGGGCGATTGCTCGCGACCTCGTCACGCCCTGTCCCATGTACGAGGAGCTGTGAGGAACATTCTTGCTCCCCATCGCAAGGCATGTCAATGCTTGTTCCCGATTTTGCCGCAGTGCGATAGTTTTTTAATTATCGTTTTCCCTGTATAGCAGATCGCGCTTTTGGAACATGGGTTGATAAGTGCTCGCATAAGCAAAAAAAGCTCCCCTATTGCATGGGCTTGTGCATATTTATGCGTATTTATCCGTTCACTCGCGCGCACTTTGAGCGGCAGATTAACGTGCGCGCGACAAATTCCGGCAGCGCAGCAAAAGCACGCAACGTATCTCCGAATAAACCCTCATACGGATGCTTGCGGGAACACATCGCGCTAATCGAGGCAACGGCGAGAAACGCCACGGCCGCATGATGGCGCTGATAAATCGAAGCGCCATCATGCGGCCGTGCGTGGATGATTGAGTGCCGGACTAACGCGTAGCCTGATCGTCCAGCCAGATCAGCGCAGCCATGCGCCCTGTCTCGCGATCACGGCGATAGGAATAGAAACGTTCGCGTTGCGTGACCGTACACAGATCGCCGCCGACAATGCGCGTCACACCAATCCGTTGCAAGCGCAAGCGCGCCAGCGCCGCGAGATCGGCGAGATATTTGCCAGGATTTTGCGTATGCGTAATGAATGCATTCGCGGTGGCTTCGCGTTGTGCGCCGTCCACGCCGTTCATGAAGGCGTCACGCACATCTGCACCCACCTCGAATGCGCCCGGGCCGATCGCCGGACCGAGGTAGGCATGCAACGATGCGGCCTCCACACCGGCGAGACTGGCCACACGCTGTGCAGTCTGCTCGACGATACCCGCTGCCAGACCACGCCAGCCGGCATGGGCCGCGCCGACCGCGCGCCCTGCTTCGTCGCACAACAACACCGGCATGCAATCGGCGACCATCACGACACACACCGTGCCCGGCCGATCGGTGACGCTGGCGTCCGCTCGTGTCGGCGTACCGCTTGCCTGAGTCTGTGCGAGCGCATCTTCCGCACGCACGATGCCGGCGCCGTGAATCTGTTCAAGCCACGCGGCCTCGCCTACACCTGCCAGACTCAGCAAGCGTGCGCGATTAGTTGCGACCGCGGCGGGATCGTCGCCGCTTTTCATCCCCAGATTCAGGCCGCCAGGCTGATCAGCGCCATCCTGCCAACGGCCGAACGGCGGCTCGCTCACACCGCCGTTACGGGTGGTGACGAGCGCACGCACACGCGGCGATACGTTCCATGCGGGTTGCACAACATCGGCAAAGCTCAGCTCGGGCAAACTCATGCGTGACCGTCCTCGTCATGTTCGTCATCGTGATCCTGGTCTTCGTCGTGCTCGCCGTCGCCGTCTTCATCGATATCGTCGTCAAGCGAAGCGTCGTAGTCGTCTTCCTCGTAGTACGTCTCGTCGAACTCGCCCGCATCGTCACGCCCCAGGCCAAGCGCCGCCGACAGCACCTGCATGTCTTCCGGTGCATCGGCGCGCCATTGCATGGTCCGGCCGGTTTTCGGGTGAATCAGACCGAGGCGCCATGCATGCAGCGCCTGACGCGCGAAACCGTCCGGCAGCGGCGTCACCGAGCGCTTGCCGCGTGCACGTCCATAAACCGGATCGCCGAGCAGCGGATGGCCGATATGCGCGCAATGCACGCGAATCTGATGGGTGCGGCCGGTTTCCAGATCGCAATGAATCGCGGTGACCGGCTGACGCTGCCAGATCGCCGTGTCCACGCGCCGGAAATGCGTGCGCGCCGCTTTGCCCGATGCGCTCGTCACCACCGCCATGCGCGTGCGTTCGCGCGGATCGCGGCCAATCGGCGCGTCGATCGTGCCCTCTTCGGGCATGTTGCCCCATACCAGCGCAAGGTAACGGCGCTTCACCGTGCGTGCCTGCAGCTGGCGCACCAGATCCGTCTGCGCCTCGAGCGTGCGCGCCACCACCATCAGACCGGACGTTTCCTTGTCGAGCCGATGCACGATACCGGCGCGCGGCAAGCCGGCTGCGGCATCGCCATAGCGGTACAGCAAACCGTTGAGGACGGTGCCGCTCCAGTTGCCGGCCGCCGGATGCACGACCATGCCGGCCGGCTTGTTGATGACCACCAGCGTGTCGTCCTCGTAGACGATCTCGAGCGGCACCGGCTCGGGCGTGAACGCGAGCTGCTCAGGCAGCAGATCGGGCACGAGCTCGATGGTCGCCCCAAGCGGCACCGGCTGACGGATTTTGGCCGGCTTGCCGTCGATGCGCACCCGCTCCGACTCGATCCAGCTTTGCAGCCGGTTACGTGAAAACTCCGGAAAGATTCGGGCGAGCACCTTGTCGAGGCGTTCGCCGGCCAGTTCGTCGGGCACGATGACGCTGCGCGGCGACTCGTCCGCCACGGGGCTCGCCACGGTTGGCACCCTGTCCGGGCCGGCGGCCGCGAGGGCGTCGCTGCCGAGATCGTCGTCGAGTGAATCGACGCCCAACGCGTCGGAGGGGTCAGCGCTTACGCTATAATCTTTGTTGCTATTCCCGGCACCGGTTGCGGCGCCTGGAGTATTTGAGCGGGTCATTGAGTCTGGGTCACCTGGACGTAAAGCTAGACTGGAAAATGCGAGCCTTGAACACCATCACTAAAGCGGCGATCAATTTGGCGGTCATCAAGAAGATGGCCCGGAAAGTGGCCGGATACATTGCGTGCGCCGCAGCCGTCGCCGTTGTTGCGGCTTGCCACGGCCTGCCGGAAAAGACCGACGAGACGGCTGCGTGGAACAACAACAAATTATATACGGAGGCGAACGACGCTCTGACCGGTGGTGATTTCGGCAAGTGCGCCAAGTATTTCGAGATGCTCGAAGGCCGCGATCCGTTCGGCCACTTTGCCCAGCAAGCGCAGATCAACGTCGCGTATTGCAACTGGAAAGATAACGAAAACGCCGCCGCCGACCAGGCGATCGACCGCTTCATCCAGCTGCACCCGGATCACCCGGACATCGCGTACGCGTACTACCTGAAGGGCATGATCCACTTCAACGACGACCTCGGTCTGTTCGGCCGCTTCTCTGGCCAGGACATGAGCGAGCGCGATCCGAAGTCGCTGCGCGAGTCGTATGACGCGTTCAAGGTCGTGGTCGACAAGTACCCGAACAGCAAGTATGCGCCGGACGCCGCGCAACGCATGCGCTATATCGTGAATGCGCTGGCCTCGCACGAAGTCCACGCGGCGGATTATTACTACCGCCGTGGTGCGTATGTCGCCGCAATCAACCGCGCGCAACTGGCGTTGAAGGAATACAAGAACGCACCGGCTATCGAAGACGCACTGCACATCATGATGCTGTCGTATGAGAAGCTGAACCAGCCGCAACTGGCTGACGACACGAAGCGCATTCTGGCCGGCACCTTCCCTGACAGCCCGTATATCACGGGTCACGCAAGGCCCGGTAAGGAAAAGTCGTGGTGGCAGTTCTAAGCCTCGACCAGCTGCCTTAAACAAAAACGCCACGACTTCGGTCGTGGCGTTTTTGTTTGCGCAGTCGCCGCCCAGCCTATGAAGCACCAGCCTGCAACCAGCGCTCTCAGTCCCGCTCGAACAACGCAATCGACTCCACGTGCGAGGTGTGCGGGAACATGTTCACCACGCCCGCCCCCACCAGCCGATAACCGGCCTCATGCACCAGCAGGCCCGCATCGCGAGCGAGCGTGGCGGGCGCGCACGACACGTAGACGATACGCTTGGGCAACGGCCCATTGCCGCTCTGCGCGATCTCCGCGAGCGCCTTGGCGACAGCCAGCGCACCTTCGCGCGGCGGGTCGATCAGGATTTTGTCGAAATGGCCGAGCGCGCGCATGTCGTCGGCGGTGACTTCGAACAGGTTGCGGCAAGCAAACGACGTATGGCCCGCCACACCGTTCAGCTCGGCATTGGCAAGCGCTCGCGAAGTCAGCACTTCGCTGCCTTCGATCCCCATCACTTCTTTCGAAATCCGGGCGAGCGGCAGCGTGAAGTTGCCGATTCCGCAGAACAGGTCGAGCACCCGGTCCGTGCTGGACGGGGCCAGCAGACGCAGCGCACGGCTCACCAGCACGCGATTGATGGCGTGATTCACCTGGGTGAAATCGGTCGGCTTGAACGGCATCCGGATGTTGTATTCCGGCAGCGTGTAGTCGAGTTGCGCGTCGAGCGGATAGAACGGCGCAACCGTGTCAGGACCGCCCGGCTGCAACCACCACTGGATATTGTGTTCGTCGGCGAAATCGCGCAGCACCTGCTCGTCGGCGGCGGTGATCGGCGCGAGATTGCGCAGCACCAGCGCGGTGACCGACGAGCCGACCGCGAGCTCGATCTGCGGCATACGATCGTAAATCGACAGCTTGCGGACCATGAACCGCAGCGGCATCAGCATCGCCGAAATGTGCGGCGGCAGTATCTCGCAGGTCTTCATGTCCGAGATGTAGCTGCTCTTCTTCTCGTAGAAGCCGATGCGCATGCCGCCCTTTTCCGGCAGATAGCGCACCGCCAGACGCGCGCGGTAGCGGTATCCCCAGGCCGGACCGTGAATCGGCCGGAACACGGTCTCCGGGCGCAGCTTCGCCAGATGCTGGAAATTGTCTTCGAGCACGCGCTGCTTGACGGCAATCTGGGCGCGGATGTCGAGATGCTGCATCGAGCAGCCGCCGCAGATATCGAAGTAGGTGCATTTCGGCTTGGTGCGAAGCACGCTTTCGCGGAACACCTGGACGACCTCAGCCTGCTCGAATTTCGGCTTGCTGCGATGCGTCGAGTAGCTGACACGCTCGCCGGGCAGCGCGCCTTCGACAAAAATCACCTTGCCGGGCGTGCCGTCTTCGCTCTCGATGCGGCCCACGCCGCGCGCTTCCATGTCGAGCGAAACGATTTCGATGATCGGCTCATTGCCGGTAATGACGTGCGCTTTCGCCGGAGCGGGCACCTTCTGGCGCTTCGGCGAGCGGCGTTGGGGGGCAGTTCGGGACACCTGCGACTTCCTGACAAACTTGGGGAAAGGCGAGATTGTAGACGAAGCGCCGCGCACACCGATCGCTTCGATCACGATCAGCATACGGCGACGCCTGGCGCTTGCGCCCGGCTTCGCACTACGGCGGCTACCAACAGACGCTCAACTGCGTTAGTGTGCGGCGAACGGTTTCGTTTCAACAAGACCGATAAGCAAGCCGCTTACTGATCGAATGCGGCCAGATACTCGGCCCATTGCGGCGCCGCCTCCAACGCCAGCGCATTTTTGACCAGGTTGATCTCGTCAGCATACTCTTCGGCCGAAAACGCGCCGCGGATTAGCTGGAAGCGGCAATACAGCAGGTATGTATTGACGACATCGGTCTCGCAATAGTTGCGGATTTCCTCGATGCGGCCTTCCTGGTAAGCGTTCCACACCTGGCTGCCGTCCATGCCCATCTTGCCGGGGAAGCCGCACATCTTCGCGAGCGCGTCGAGCGGCGCATTGGCGCGCGCCTGATACATCGCCAGCACGTCCATCAGATCGGTGTGACGCGAGTGATAGCGGCTGATGTAGTTGTTCCACTTGAACTCGCGGTCGTCCTCGCCGAGGTCCCAGAAACGGGAGGCGGGAATGCCGTTGACCAGCGCGCGGTAGTTCAGGACCGGCAGGTCGAACCCACCGCCGTTCCAGGACACGAGCTGTGGCGTGTATTTTTCGATCACGCGATAAAACGACTGCACGAGCGCGGCTTCGCCGTCTTCCAGCGTGCCGAGCGAGCGCACGCGGAAACCGTTGTTGTCGCGGAACACGCAGGAAATGGCGGCGATCCGCTGCAGGTGGTGCGGCAGGAAATCGCTGCCGGTCTTTTCGCGGCGCGCGGCAAAAGCGTGCTCGGCGACTTCGGCGTCGCTCAGCGTGGCGGGCAGATCTTCGAGGCGGCGAATGCCGGCGACATCGGGAATCGTCTCGATGTCGAAAACAAGAATCGGTGTCATCAGGTTATAGAACGGCGTCCTTCCGAACACCGTTGGAGGCAAAGAAGCGCTTCAGCCGCACCAGCGCTTCCTGTTGGATCTGGCGCACACGCTCGCGCGTGAGGCCCATTTCGTCGGCCAGTTCTTCGAGCGTGGCGGGCTCGATGTGATTCAGCCCGAAGCGGCGCTCGATCACATGACGATGCTTGTCCGACAGCCGCGCGAGCCATGCCCGTGTAAGCGTTTCCAGCTCGCGGTGCTGCACTTCGGCATCCGGCGACTGGCTCTGGTCGTCGGACAGCAGGTCGAGCAGGCTGCTCGCCGGGTCAAGATCGAGCGGCGCGTCCAGCGACGCGGTGTGCTCGTTCAACGCGAGAATGTCGGTAACTTCGTCTGTGGTCTTGCCGGTCAGATAGGCAATGTCGTCGATGCTCGCGTCGCGGCGTTCGGCGGCTTCGCCGGAATTCATCGAATTCTTTTCCAGATGGCGCTTCGCGCGCAGCACCTGATTGAGCTCACGGATCACGTGCACCGGCAAACGCACCGTGCGCGCCTGGTTCATGATCGCGCGCTCGATGCTTTGGCGAATCCACCATGTGGCATAGGTTGAGAAACGGAAGCCGCGCGTGGGATCGAATTTCTCGATGGCGTGCATCAGGCCGAGATTGCCCTCTTCGATCAGATCGAGCAGCGGCACGCCGCGGTTGAGGTAACCCTTCGCGATGCTGACGACGAGCCGCAGATTGCGCTCGATCATCACTTGCCGCGCTTCGAACTCGCCCGCCTTCGCCAGACGCGAATACTTCTGCTCTTCCTCGACCGTCAGGAGCGGCTTGACGCTGATACGGTTCAGGTAGTGCTGAATCGTGTCGGCCGTCAGCTCGGCTTGCAGCAGCGCGCGGAAGTCGTCTGCGTCGGCAGGGACTTCGCGGGCCTCGCTGGGTTCTTCCGCGCCGCCCTGACGTTCGTCGAGATCGCGCTCCTCTGCGATCTCTTCTTCAACTTCCGAAGCGCCGCTTTCCTCCACCGAAGCGGGCGTGACGCGGCTAATCGTCTCAGACTCGGCTTGCGGCAGGCGGCGCTTCGATTTCGGCATGGTCGTATCGCTTATTGCGGCGGCAAATACTTCAGTGGGTCGACAGGTTTACCCTGGCGGCGAACTTCGAAATGCAACATCACGCGGTCGGAATCGCTATTGCCCATCTCGGCGATCTTCTGCCCTTTGGTTACCGCATCTCCCTCTTTTACCATCAAAGCGCGGTTGTGTGCATACGCCGTGAGATAAGTTGCATCATGCTTGATGATAATGAGATTGCCGTAACCACGCAGCCCATTTCCGGCATAAACCACGCGCCCATCCGCAGAAGCCTTAACCGGGTCGCCAGCCGCGCCGCCGATATTAATACCCTTGTTGGTCGAATCGTTGAACGTGCCGAGCATCGGTCCACGCACCGGCCATGAGAACGCCACGTTGCCGGACGCGCCGGCGCTCGAATCGCTCGCTGCGCCCGGGTTGGCCGGCGGCGTCAGCGAGGCGTTGTTCGCACCCGAACCATAGATCGGCGGCGCCGCGACGCCTGCCGTCGGCGGCGTACTGCCGAGCGGTGCGCTCTGCACAGCGCCACCACCGCCAATCGGCGCCGTCGACACGCCCGGCGTCAGCGCGGCGGTGTTCGCACCTGGCGGCACGACGCGCAGCAACTGATCGACTTCGATCTGATTCGGGTTAGTGAGATTGTTCCACGTCGAAATGTCGCGGTAGTTCTGGCCGTTCTCCAACGCGATCCGATACAGCGTATCGCCCGGCTTCACGCGGTAGTAGCCCGGCGGCGGCGGTCCGAGCGGCACGGCCGGCTGTTGCGCGGCTTGCGTGCCGAGCGCACCGCTGCCGGAACGGTCGACGACCGGCGCCTGATCGAGGCGGGTCGCACAGGCCGACATCAACAGGGACAAGGCGAGCACGCACACGCTACGCTGGGTTACGGTCATAGGGATAGTCAGTCTGGTTCTTTGCATCGCGCGCAACATACTCATCGGTGTCAAATCACTCCGGATTTTAAGGGTACAAAGAAAACGCGATCAAGCCGCGACTCGCGCCACTGCGCGGGTCCGAGGCGTTCGACCAGAGTCAGCACCTGGTTCTGGCCTTCCTGCGAGCCGACCGGCGCGACCAGACGGCCGCCGATCGCGAGTTGTTCAAGTAATGCTTGCGGTACGTCGAGTCCTGCTGCGGCGATCACAATGGCGTCGAACGGCGCCGCCGACGGCAACCCCAGGCGACCGTCGCCGTAGTGCAGCCGGATGTTCGGAATGCGCAGCGGACGCAAGTTTGTCTTCGCGCGTTCGGACAGCGGCTTGATGCGTTCGATCGAGTAAACATCGCGCGCGACCTGGCTCAGCACCGCCGCCTGATAGCCGCAACCGGTGCCGATTTCGAGCACGTTGGTCAACGTGCGGCCGGCGGCCGCCAGTTCGATCATCCGCGCGACCACGGAGGGCTTGGAGATCGTCTGGTGATGGCCGATCGGCAGCGCGGCATCTTCGTAGGCCTGAGCGGCGAGGCCCGGGTCGACGAACATGTGGCGCGGCACCACCGACATCGCATTCAACACGCGCTGATCGGTTACGCCATTCGCACGCAGGCGTTCGACCATCCGTTCGCGAACCCGTTCCGAAGTCAGTGCCAAAGCGCCGTTCAATGCGACGTTTGGCACAGCGGCGCGCTCGTTGAGTTTGGCGGCGGGCTTGTTCACCGGCGCCGGTTTTGGCGCGGCGCGCGCAGGCGAGCTTTGTCCGACCGCTGTTGCGTGTGGTTTGGCTTGTGGCTTGGCCTGGGCGCTGACAGGCGGTTTCAGCGTCGAGTTCACCGGCGCCTTGATCGGCGCCTTCGCCTGCGGCTTGGCTTGCGATGTCACTTGTGGTTGGGTCTGCGCTCTCGCCGGCGACTTCGCCTGGGTCTTCCCCGCAGAGCCAAGCGGCGAGTTCTTCGCCGGTTGCTGGCGTGCGTTCAGCGCCGCGCTCGCGGCAAGTGCCGCTGCGCGCACTTCGCCCGGACGTCCTTCGGGCCGGCGCGGCTCGCGCACCAGGTCCTCGAGACCGAGCGGAAAGCGCTTTGCGCGCTCGCTCGTCATGAAGCGCCGCTACCGGCGCGCGCCCAGTCGCGCGCTGCGGGCAGCATTTGCGTGTGGGTCAGGTCGAGCTGCAACGGCGTGATCGACACCTGGCCGTTGGCGACAGCGTGGAAATCGGTGCCTTCGCTGGCGTCACGCGCGCTGCCCGACGGGCCGATCCAGTAGATCGGTTCGCCGCGCGGGTTGGTCTGGCGGATCACCGGCTGCGACGGATGCCGCTTGCCAAGACGCGTGATATGCCAGCCGTCGAGTTGCTCATACGGCAGGTTCGGAATATTGACGTTCAGGAGCGGATGCCCCGGCAACGGCTGCTTGAGGTAGTGCGCGACGATCTCGGCGGCCACGCGCGCAGCGTCTTCGAGATGCACCCAGTCTTTGTCGACCAGCGAGAAAGCGATGGCCGGCACGCCGAACATGATGCCTTCGGTGGCGGCGGCGACGGTGCCCGAATAGAGCGTGTCCTCGCCCATGTTCTGGCCGTTGTTGATGCCCGAGACAACCAGGTCTGGCGTGTGGT
The DNA here is from genome assembly GCF_030464795.1 of Paraburkholderia sp. SECH2. Classification (NCBI taxonomy): domain Bacteria; kingdom Pseudomonadati; phylum Pseudomonadota; class Betaproteobacteria; order Burkholderiales; family Burkholderiaceae; genus Paraburkholderia; species Paraburkholderia sp. SECH2. The sequence goes on along the minus strand of NZ_JALPRH010000004.1, from coordinate 71,090 downwards.
CCAGCATGCCGGTCAGCGCGATGTGCACTGAGTCGGTTGGCGTGCCGTTCACGTAGTAGAAACCGTTCGCCGAGCGCAGCACCGAAAGCGGACGCGACAGCGTCAAGGAATTGGACGCGCCGCTGCAGTTCTGCTCGGGGGCCATCACGGTAACGTCCGCGATCGGCTTGAGCGCTTCGTAAAGCGCGGCAAGGCCGGGCGCCAGATAACCGTCGTCATTGCTGAGTAGGATTCGCATGCGGCGATTGTAACCGAGGAAAGAAGGCACGCGAACGACACGGCAGGCCGTGCGCGTATCCCATGCAAAGCGCACGCGCCGGGCCGCGCGCCGATGGGTATCGATCGCGCACGAACCGGCTTCGAACAATAAAAACGCACGGTCGTGCGGATTGTTTTACACTCAGAATAGTTGCGAACCCCTGATCGATATGGAGACACGATGCGCGCGATTCGCTGTAATCAATATGGACCGCCGGAGAGCCTGGTCGTCGAAAATCTGCCTGACCTCGAGCCGCCGCCCGGCCACGTCGTGATCGACGTCAAGGCCGCGGCCGTCAACTTTCCCGATGTGCTGATCATCGAGAACAAATACCAGTTCAAACCGCCCCTGCCCTTTACGCCCGGCTCGGAAGTCGCGGGTGTCGTGCGCGCGGTCGGCGCCGGTGTGACGCAGTTCAAGCCGGGCTCGCGGGTGGTCGCGTTCACCGGCTCGGGCGGCTTTGCCGAGCAGGCGCTGGCGCCGGTCGCGGCCTGCGTGCCGCTGGCGGACGGCGTCGACTTCGAACTGGCCGCCGCGTTCACGCTCGCCTATGGCACATCGCATCACGCGGTGGTCGATCGCGGCCAGTTGAAGGCCGGCGAGACGATGCTGGTGTTGGGCGCGGCGGGCGGCGTCGGACTCGCCGCAGTCGAAATCGGCAAGGCGCTCGGCGCGCGCGTGATCGCGGCGGCGTCGACCGACGAGAAGCTCGCCACGTGCGTGAAGCACGGCGCGGACGCCACCATCAACTACAGCACCGAAGACTTGCGCGAACGCATCAAGGCGCTGACCGACGGCAAGGGTCCGGACGTGATCTACGATCCGGTCGGCGGTGTGTATGCGGAACCGGCGTTTCGCAGCATCGGCTGGCGCGGGCGTTATCTGGTGGTCGGCTTTGCGAACGGCGAAATCCCGAAGTTGCCGCTCAACCTGACGCTGCTCAAAGGCGCGAGTCTGGTCGGCGTGTTCTGGGGCGACTTTGCGAAACGCGAGCCGCAACACAATCACGCCGCGTTCGAGCAAATGACCGGATGGATCGGCGCGGGCAAGCTCAAGCCCTACGTATCGGAACGTTATTCGCTCGAAGACACCGGCCGCGCGTTGCGCGATATGGCGGAGCGCCGGGTGATCGGGAAGATCGTGATTACGCCTTAGGCGCAATGCTCTGACGCAGCCGCTCCTTCGAGCGGCAAGAAAACGCAAAACGGCGTGCGGTTTAAAACCGCACGCCGTTTTTGTTGAGCCTTCAGGAATGTGGGGCTACAGCTTTTCCGTATCACCCGACTTCGGCTGCCACTTCATCAGCCGCCGCTCGCCGATCCCGACGATGGCGTCGAGAATCAGCGCGAACGCGGTCAACACCAGAATCCCGGCGAACACCGTGTTGATATCGAAGGTGCCTTCGGCTTGCAGAATCAGGTAGCCGACGCCGCGCGCCGAGCCAAGATATTCCCCCACCACCGAACCGACGAACGCTAGGCCCACGGACGTGTGCAGGCTCGAAAACACCCAACTCATCGCACTTGGCAGGTAGACAAAGCGCAGCAACTGTTTGCGATTCGCGCCGAGCATGCGCGCGTTGGCAAGCACGACCGGGCTCACTTCCTTCACGCCCTGGTAGACGTTGAAGAACACGATAAAGAACACCAGCGTGACGCCCAGCGCCACCTTCGACCAGATGCCGAGGCCAAACCACACGCCGAAGATCGGCGCGAGAATCACGCGCGGCATCGAGTTGGCGGCCTTGATGTACGGATCGAACAGCGCGCTCGCGAGCGGCGACAGTGCAAGCCACAGACCGACGCCAAGCCCGAGCGCGGTGCCTAGCACGAACGCGAGCACCGTTTCGACCAGCGTGATCCACAGGTGCAGATAGATTTCGCCGCCCGTGAACCACTCCCAGATGCGCTGCAGCACCTTCTGCGGCTCGCCGAAGAAGAACGCGGCCTTGTTCGGGTCGTCGAAATAGAACGCCGGCAGCAAGGTCGGACTGGTCAGCACGTACCACAGTACGAAGCACAGCACGAGCAGCAGCCACTGCCAGATCACCAGGTTCGCCCGATTCGGGCGCAACGTCTTCCACATGACTCGGTTTGCCTTAGACGATTGATCGACGCCAATACAGGACGCAACAAACAGGACTTAACTACGGATATCCGTACGTGCCGCCACTGCGTAACGCAAGTAAACAACGCAACTACGCACCCCGCTTAAACGGCCGTGAGTTGCTGCTGATAACCCTTGAGCACTTCATCGCGCAGCACGCTCCAGATCTGTGCATGCAACTCGACGAAACGCGGATGCGCACGAATTTCGGCGACGTCGCGCGGACGCGGCAGGTCGATTGTGAATTCACCGATCGGATGCGTGCCCGGCCCCGCCGACAGCACCACCACGCGGTCGGACATCGAGATCGCTTCGTCGAGATCGTGCGTGATGAACAGCACCGCTTTGCGTTTGGCGGCCCACAGGTCGAGCAATTCGTTTTCCATCAGCTGGCGCGTCTGGATATCGAGCGCGGAAAACGGCTCGTCCATCAGGATGATGTCCGGATCGAGAATCAACGTCTGCGCCATCGCGACGCGCTTGCGCATGCCGCCCGACAGTTGATGCGGGTAGCGGTCGCCGAAACCGCCGAGGCCCACGCGTTTCAACCACTCGTCGGCTTTGCTGCGCGCTTCGGCCGGCGGCACGCCGTGAAATGAGAGCCCCGCCATCACGTTGTCGATAGCCGAGCGCCACGGCATCAGCGCGTCGGCCTGGAACATATAACCGGCGCGCCGGTTGATGCCCTTGAGGGGTTCGCCGAACGCACTGACCGTTCCCGACGACGGCTCCAGCAAACCCGCGCCGACGTTCAGCAAAGTGGATTTGCCGCAACCGGTCGGGCCGACCACCGAGACGAATTCGCCCGGCGCGATGCGCAAGGTCGTGTCCTTGACCGCTGTATAGCGCTGCGCGCGGTTGTCGCGCGCAGCAAAGGTGCAGGTGATGTTGTCGAGCGCCAGGGCGGCAACGGTCATCGTTCGACTCGCTTCGAAGATCGATTTCGGTTTGTCACGTCGTCATGACGACGGTGGTCGAGGCGAATGCGGCACGCGCCGTCCTTCGCCCCATACTGACTGACAGCACTCAGGCCTTGACCGTGGTCAGCGCTTTCTTGACGAAGTCGTTGGTCCACGTCTTCGACAGATCGATCGGTTTGCCCTGCACGTTCGGGTCGAACGCCTGCAGGGTTTTCAGCGACGTGGCCGGGCCATCGGCGGGCATCAGACCGTCCGGCGACATGGCCTCCTTCACGTGCTGCCACGCGTCCAGATACACCGCACGGTCGCCGAGCAGGTAGCCTTCCGGCACGGTATTGATCAGCTCGCTGCCGGTCGCCGTCTGCAGCCACTTGAGTGCGCGCACCATCGCATTGGTCAGCGCCTGCGTGGTGTTCGGATTCTTCGTGATGAAGCTTTGCGACGCGTACAGACACCCGGCCGGCATGTCGCCACCGAACACGCTGCGCGTATCGGCCAACGTGCGTGTATCCGACACAACGCGAATCTCGCCGGTGCGTTCGAGCTTGGTCATCACCGGGTCGAGATTGGCGATGGCGTCGATCTGGCCCGACTGCAGCGCGGCAATCGCGCCAGCCCCTGCGCCCACGCCGATAAACGAAACGTCTTTCGCGGTCAGTCCGGCTTTCGCCAGCACGAAACTCGCCATGATCGAGGTCGACGAACCCGGCGCGGTCACGCCGATTTTCTTGCCTTTCAGATCGGCGATCGACTTGTAGTTCGGCATCGCCTTCTTCGACACAGCTAGCACGATCTGCGGGGCGCGCCCTTGCAGCACGAATTCGCGGAACGCCTGCTTTTGCGCCTGCAACAGCAAGGTGTGTTCGAACGCGCCGGAGACTACATCCGCACTGCCGCCCACAGCTGCCTTCAGCGCTTGCGAGCCGCCGGCGAAATCCGAGATTTCGACTTCGAGCCCTTCGTCCTTGAAATAATTGCGGCGCTCGGCAATCGTGAGCGGCAAGTAATAGAACAGGTTCTTGCCGCCGACGGCGATCGCCACCTTGGTGGTTTCGGGCTTGCCCTGTGCGAAAGCGAACGGCGTGGCGACGAACGTGGCGCCCGCGAGCGCCGCGCTGCCGGCGAGGAAGGTTCTGCGTTGCATGGTCTCTAGTCTCCGAACTTTTGTTGTCTTTTTGCCGCGCGCTCACTCACACAATCTGTTGCGCATGCAACCTTGCAATGTGGTCAGAATCATAACCCAGTGATTGAAGGACTTCATCGGTATGTTCACCCAGTTCCGGGCCTAACCAGCGTGTCTCGCCGGGGGTTTCCGAGAGTTTCGGCGTCACCGACGGCAGCGTGATCTCCTGACCGTCCTGCCATTTGAAGCGCTGGATCATCTGGCGCGCCATGTATTGCGGATCGGTGAACATGTCCGCGACGCTGTAAATCCGGCCGACCGGCACGTCGGCGGCGTTCAGCACGGCGAGCGCTTCGTCGATGGTGCGCGTGGCGAGCCACGCGGCGATCGCGCCGTCGATTTCCTGGGTACGCGGCACGCGGCCGTCGTTGTGCGCGAGCGCTGGATCGTTCGCCAGATCTTCGCGTTCGATAGCGATCATCAGGCGCTTGAAGATCGGGTCGCTATTGCCGCCGATCACAATGCTGCCGTCGCGGCACGGATAGGTGTTCGACGGCACGATCCCCGGCAGCGATGCGCCGGTGCGCTCGCGCACCATGCCGTACACGCCGTACTCCGGCACCACGCTCTCCATCATGTTGAAAACCGCTTCGTACAGTGCGACGTCGACCACCTGCCCTTTGCCGCCATTCACCTGCTTGTGATGCAGCGCCATCAACGCGCCGATCACGCCGTGCAGCGCGGCAATCGAATCGCCGATCGAAATGCCGATGCGCGGCGGCGGCAAATCCGGATAGCCGGTGATATGGCGCAAGCCGCCCATGGATTCGGCGATCGCGCCGAATCCGGGCCGGTCGCGATAGGGCCCGGTCTGGCCGTAGCCGGACAGACGCACCATCACGAGCCCGGGGTTCTCCGCTGAGAGGACGTCATAACCGAGGCCGAGCTTCTCCAGCAGACCCGGTCGGAAATTCTCGACGACGATGTCAGCTTCTTTCGCCAGACGCCGCACGATTTCCTTGCCCTCTTCGGCTTTCAGATTGATCGTGACGGATTTCTTGTTGCGCGCCTGAACGGCCCACCAAAGCGACGTGCCGCCGACTTCCGGATAAAGCTTGCGCCATTTGCGCAACGGGTCGCCGCCTTTAGGATCTTCGATCTTGATGACGTCGGCGCCGAACTCGCCGAGAAAGCGCGCGGCGAACGGGCCGGCGATCAGCGTGCCGAGCTCGAGTACCTTGACGCCGGCGAGCGGGCCTTTCGGCGTGGCGGTGGCGTTGGGATCGGGATTGACGCTCATGTGTCTCCTCTGTGTTCTGTGCTTGCCTTGGCGCAGCGCGGCTGGAAGCGTTGCGGAGCGGTCCCGCCCGGCGCGCTCAGGAATTGCAGGCGCCGCGGCATGGCGCTGCCGGTCACGTCGTGCTACATCGAGCGGCGGTCGAGCATCGCGCGGGCAATCGTGCCGGCGTCGACATACTCGAGTTCGCCGCCCACCGGTACGCCGCGCGCGAGGCGCGTCACGGCAAGACCGCGCGCCTTGAGAGTCTGCCCGAGGTAATGCGCGGTGGCCTCGCCTTCGTTCGTGAAATTGGTTGCGAGCACGACTTCCTTGACGATGCCATCCGACGCGCGCTTGACCAGGCGGTCGAAATGGATCTCCTTCGGACCGATGCCGTCGAGTGGACTGAGCCGCCCCATCAGCACGAAATAGAGGCCGCGATAGGTCATCGTCTGTTCGAGCATGATCTGGTCGGCGGGCGTCTCGACGACGCACAACAACGCGGGATCGCGCTCCTCATCGAGGCAGACCTCGCAGATCTGCGCTTCGGTAAATGTGTTGCACTTCTCGCAGTGCTGCAGATGTTCAGTCGCGAACAGCAACGAACGGCCGAGTTTTTCGGCGCCGTCACGATCGTGCTGCATCAGGTGATACGCCATGCGTTGAGCGGATTTGGGCCCGACACCGGGGAGCACGCGCAGCGCTTCGACGAGCGCCGACAAGGCGGAAGGTTGTTTCATGCGGATCGGCGGTGTCGAAGTGGGTGTTGCCCGGTATGGCCCGGTGTGCGGGTGGCGATGCGGTTGTTTCTGGTTGCTGCTATCAGCTCGACGACCGAGCTGAACTGCTCCGATGCAGACTTGCGCGCACCGGGAGCTGCGAACTGAGCAGGTATTTGAACGAGCCCGGCTCGCGTATTCAACTCATGCCGCGCTCAAAGCCGCGGCATGAGCCCATTCTTGCAGCGACGCCGCTCAGAACGGCAGCTTGAAGCCCGGCGGCAGCGGCAGACCCGAGGTCATACCGCCCATCTTTTCCTGAGCGGTGGCTTCGGCCTTGCGCACGGCGTCATTGAACGCAGCGGCGACCAGGTCTTCCAGCATGTCCTTGTCGTCGGCGAGCAGGCTCGGATCGATCGATACGCGGCGCACGTCGTTCTTGCAGGTCATCGTCACCTTGACGAGACCGGCGCCCGACTGTCCTTCGACTTCGATCAATGCAAGCTGCTCCTGCATCTTCTTCATGTTTTCCTGCATCTGCTGGGCCTGCTTCATCAGCCCGGCGAGTTGGCCTTTCATCATGGACATGCTCCTTCTTGAAAGCGTGAAATCCGAAAAATCGGGTGCGCCGCACGGCGCGGCGAATCAGTGAGCGGGCGGCGCGCCGTTCGGGCCGGCGTCCCGCGTAATCGGGCGAATCGAGCCGGGCACGATGCTCGCGCCGAACTCGCGAATCAGCGACTGCACGAACGGATCGGCGCCGATTTCGCGCTCCGCTTCCTGCTGGCGCTGGGCGCGCATGGCGGCGTCGTGCGCGGCCGCGGTGCGGCGCGCCGGGCCGACTTCGACCAGGACGTCGACGTTCTGGCCGAGCTTTTCCGCAAGCGCAACTTTCAGTTTAGCGACCTGCGAGGCTTCCGCGTACTGCGGCACCGGCACGTTCAGTTTCAGCGTGCTGCCTTCGAGCGCCATCAGTTCGCTGTTGAACGCGAGCTGATACGAAATGCCCTTGAGCGGCAGGTCGACGGCGAGCGCGGGCCAGTCGCCCTGAAAACCCAGCGGATCGAGCGGCACGGCGGGCGGCAACGGCCGCTTGTCGACTACGGGTGCGGGGGCCGACGCAGGCGTGGCGTTCACGCGGACGTCGTCGGGTCCGCTGTCGAACACCGGCATGTAGTTGTCGTCCGGCAGGCCGTAATAGCCTTCGTCCGCTGCCGTGAGCGGCATGTATTCATCGGGCGGCATGTCGTCCCACGGTGCGCTCGACGAGCCGTTCTGCTCCTGGGCTTGCGGCGACGGCGCACGTGCGGCCGGAGCGGCGTCCTGTTGCGGCGCGCGGCGCGGGGCGCCCGGTGTCGGCACATTGACGACCACGCGGGGTGCGACGGCCTTCGGCGTGGCTGGGGCTGCTGCGGGTTTGGCGGTGGAAGCTGCTGCTGTAGCGCGGCCACGGTCGGATGACACCTTCAGGCCCGCGCTGCGCAATACGTTGAGCGCGTCGCTCGCACCACCTGCGCGGCGCGGCGGGATGTCGGCTGCGGGCGGCAATTCTTGCGATGCTCTCGCGGGTGCGGCCTCTTCTGCCCGCGCGGACGCGGCTGCGGCCGGAGCAGTGAGCGGAGACGCGGGCGCCGATTCCTGAGGCGCGGCGGCAGCAGGGGTTTCGTTCCAGGCTGGCTCGGTGGGCACGTCGTCCCATGGTGCCAAGGCCGGTGCAGCTGCTGCTTTCGTTGCTGCGGTCGATTCGGCCACTTCGGTCGCCGTCACAGCCGCTACTTTTGTTGCTGCGATTATTTCCATCGCTTCGGCCGCCGGTGCCGGGGACATCGCTTCGGGCATCGGTGCCGCTTGGGGCAAGCTCGTGTCCATAGGTGCAGGTGCCGAATCGCTCAAAACCGGTTCGGCGGACGCTTCTTCCTGCCACGGCGCTAAAGCCGGCGCGGCGGTGACGTCAGGCGCCGTGCTCGCTTCGCTAGAAGCTGGCGAGGACGCAGACTTGGAAACAATCGGCGCTTCACCAATAGCTGGTTTCGGCGCGTCAACACTTTCAGCAGGTTCCGCCGACGCTACGTGCTGCGAATCCGGCATCGCAGGCTTCGCTTCCGCCACGGGATTTGCCGAACGCACCGGTACGGCGGCGGCCGCGTCAACCGCACGCGACGACGCCATCGCCTGTTGCGCAGCGACTGCCGGCGAGCCGGTACGTTTAGCGCCACCCGCCCCGGCCGGCCCTGCCGCTCGCGCCGCAGCCGCGCCGCCCCCACCACCGGTGGGCGCGGGCTCGAACGCCAGCATGCGCAACAGCGTCATCGTGAACCCGGCGTATTCGTCAGGCGCGAGACCCAGTTCGCTTCGGCCGATGGTCGCAATCTGATAGAACAGCTGCACCTGCTCGGCGCTCAACGCTTCCGCAAAACGACGCAGATCACCCGCTTCCGGCCACTCGTCCAACACCGACGACGGCGCAAACTGCGCCCACGCGATTCGATGCAACAGGCTCGCCAGATCCTGCAACGCCGTCGAAAACGACAGGCTGCGCAACGCCATCTCGTCCGCGACCGACAGCACGGCGGCACCGTCACCATCGGCAAGCGCGTCGAGCAAGCGAATCAGATAGCTTTGATCGAGCGCGCCGAGCATGCCGCGCACCGCTTCTTCATTCACCTGATTGGCCGAATAGGCGATCGCCTGATCGGTCAGCGAGAGCGCGTCGCGCATCGAGCCGTCGGCCGCGCGCGCGAGCAGGCGCAATGCCTGGGCGTCGAACGGCACCTTCTCTTCGCCGAGAATGTGCTCGAGATGCGACACGATGTGCCCGGCCGGCATCTGCTTCAGATTGAACTGCAGACAGCGCGACAGCACCGTGACCGGAATCTTCTGCGGATCGGTGGTAGCAAGAATGAATTTGACGTGCGAAGGCGGCTCTTCCAGCGTCTTCAACATCGCGTTGAAAGCGTGGTTGGTCAGCATGTGCACTTCGTCGATCATGTAGACCTTGAAGCGCGCGTCGACCGGCGCGTAAACCGCACGCTCCAGCAGCGCCGCCATTTCGTCGACACCGCGGTTACTCGCCGCGTCCATCTCGACATAATCGACAAAACGGCCTTCATCGATCTCGCGGCACGCGCGGCACACGCCGCACGGCGTGGAGGTCACGCCGGTTTCGCAATTCAGCGCCTTGGCAAAGATGCGCGACAGCGTGGTTTTACCGACGCCGCGGGTACCCGTAAACAGATAGGCATGATGCAGACGGCCACCGTCGAGCGCGTGCGTGAGCGCGCGCACCACGTGCTCCTGTCCGACGAGCGAAGCGAAATCCTTCGGCCGCCATTTGCGTGCGAGAACTTGATAGGTCATCCGGAAATTGTATCAGTAACGATGGCGCGCAAAACCGAATCGAGACGGCGTGCGAACGCGTGTTGCCGCTTCATTGAAACAGGCTAACGGACCGATAGAAAAAAATAGATGAAGCGCGCGAAAAATGCCACTGCGGCGTCTGGGTAACAGCGCTTGGGGTAAACAGAAAATGGGAGGTAAGGCGGAAAAATACAGAAAAAAGGAAGGTGACGAGCCTGACCCTCGGCACTGGTGGAAAACGGCTGTGGCTGCTTCGTTCCCGACCTGACCAGGTTGACCATCCCTCCATGCGAGGAGGCCCGTCACGAAACATTCTATCACCGCTTGGCCCGTCGCGCGACTGTTAATACGACCAAACCGACATCGACGCGCCGAATCACGCGCTTCGTACCATATAGACACTACCCTCGAATGACGCGTCCGGGTCACTTGAGTTTGCGCCGCCCGCCACCAGATAAGCTGCGTCGCGGTTATCAGAACGTAGCGGTGCTTCACCGGCAGCCGTTGGCCCCACTGCCCTTGATGAGTACTATCACCACCGGCAACGCATAGCGAATTAAGCTAAACTCCGGTACGGATGACCCGCAGACGCGAGCTTTCCGCGCATTCCAGAATGGGTTTTTCGACCATTTCAGGCGTGCGCAGGTAAGACTCCGATTGCGGCAAAGCGAACGGAAGTTTCCTTAGATTTTGACGTATCGTGGCGAGCAATTCAGGCGGGCCTCGAACCGATAGAGGTATTCATACAATGAGCGAATCAATCAAGCATATTAGCGACGCATCGTTCGAACAGGACGTCGTGAAATCCGATAAACCCGTGCTGCTCGATTTCTGGGCTGAATGGTGCGGTCCGTGCAAGATGATCGCGCCGATCCTCGACGAAGTCGCGAAGGATTACGCCGATCGCCTGCAAATCGCCAAGATCAATGTCGACGAACATCAATCGACGCCGGTCAAGTTCGGCGTGCGTGGCATCCCCACGCTGATCCTCTTCAAGAACGGCGCTGTCGCCGCGCAGAAGGTCGGCGCATTGTCGAAGTCGCAACTCACCGCGTTCCTCGACGGCAACCTGTAAAACTGCCGCATCGGCGCGCGTGAGGCCCTCGGGACCTTCAGGCGCGCTGCTATAGGCGTGTTGTCCGGCGACAACACGCTTAATAAGAAAGATGCCAAACCGTCGTACTGACGGAAATTGGCCTGTGCTATGCTAGAATCCGCAAAACGTCGAAAAGACGTGTAAGTCCTTGAGCGGTTCCGCTCACTCTCCTCCCAGATTTCATTTCGTCGCACCTTCTCCTGCGGGTTCTCCGTATGCATTTATCCGAGCTTAAGACTCTGCACGTGTCCGAATTGATTGAGATGGCCAATGGCCTCGAGATCGAAAGTGCAAACCGCCTGCGCAAGCAGGAATTGATGTTTGCCATTCTAAAAAAACGAGCCAAAACGGGCGACACGATCTTCGGCGACGGCACGCTCGAAGTGCTGCCGGACGGCTTCGGCTTCCTGCGTTCGCCGGAAACCTCGTATCTCGCCAGCACGGACGATATTTACATCAGCCCGTCGCAAATCCGCCGCTTCAACCTGCACACGGGCGATACGATCGAAGGCGAAGTGCGCACGCCGAAAGACGGCGAACGCTATTTCGCGCTGGTCAAGGTGGACAAGGTCAACGGCCAGCCGCCGGAAGCCTCGAAGCACAAGATCATGTTCGAAAACCTGACGCCGCTGCACCCGAACAAGGTGCTGCTGCTCGAACGTGAAATGCGTGGCGAAGAAAACGTCACGGGCCGAATCATCGACATGATCGCGCCGATCGGTAAGGGCCAGCGCGGCCTGCTGGTTGCATCGCCGAAGTCCGGTAAGACGGTGATGCTGCAGCACATCGCGCACGCCATTAAGCAAAACCATCCGGATGTCGTGCTGTTCGTGCTGTTGATCGACGAACGCCCGGAAGAAGTGACCGAAATGCAGCGTTCGGTGGCCGGCGAAGTGATCGCCTCCACGTTCGACGAACCGGCTGCGCGTCACGTGCAAGTCGCCGAAATGGTGATCGAAAAAGCCAAGCGCCTCGTCGAAATGAAGAACGACGTGGTGATTCTGCTCGACTCGATCACGCGTCTCGCACGTGCGTACAATACCGTCGTGCCGGCCTCGGGCAAGGTGCTGACGGGTGGTGTCGACGCCAACGCGCTGCAACGTCCGAAGCGCTTCTTCGGCGCGGCGCGCAATATCGAGGAAGGCGGATCGCTGACCATCATCGGTACGGCGCTGATCGAAACCGGCAGCCGCATGGACGACGTGATCTACGAAGAGTTCAAGGGCACCGGCAACATGGAAGTGCACCTGGAACGTCGCCTTGCTGAAAAGCGCGTCTATCCGTCGATCAACCTGAACAAGTCCGGCACGCGCCGTGAAGAACTGCTAATCAAGCCCGAAGTCCTGCAAAAGATCTGGGTGCTGCGCAAGTTCATTCACGACATGGACGAAGTCGAGTCGATGGAATTCCTGCTCGACAAGATTCGCCAGACGAAGAGCAACTCCGAGTTCTTCGACATGATGCGCCGTGGCGGCGGCAGCTAAGGTTTAAACCTCAAGGCTGCGCCAGAAGCAACCAACCACACCGCAAAAAAGCCGCTCGCCGCAAACGAGCGGCTTTTTTTTCGTCCGCAGCACCTGCAATGACACACAGGCACCGCGCTCATTCAAATGCTGGTGCCCCTGCCAACCTGAACGTGAACGTACACGTTGTACTATAATGCGGTCAATCCATCCAACCCGCCAACTCCCATGTCAAAGGACTCGCCCACCCTGCTGACCGTCCGAGACGCCGCGGAGCGCCTTGGCGTCACACCACGCACGCTGAAATACTACGAGGAGCGCGGCCTCGTTTCGCCTGGTCGAAGCGAAGGCCGTTACCGGCTGTACGACGAGGAAGACCTCAAGCGCTTCGGCCGCATTCTGCGTTTGCGCTCACTCGGTTTCTCGCTGCATAGCGTCACCGAGATGCTCAAACGCCCGCTAGAAGCAGTCGACGGCGGCCACCGTTACTCGCAGGAATCGCTACAGCAGATTCGTGACGCCCTCTCGCAACAGGTCAGCGCCCTCGACACGCGCATCGAAGCGATGCGTCGCGAACTCAAGGAAGCGCAGAAGCTGCGGACCGAGTTGGCGCCCGATCTCGACTATCTCGAACGCCGCCTCGCAGGAGAAAACGCCGACGTTCTGCTCGAGCAACGGCGCAACGCGCGTGCCGCGGCGGCGGCGGCGGCGGGTCCGTCCGCGAAACGCCGGAAGACGCAGGATGAAGCAGCACCCGATGCCGCAGAGCCTGACAAATCCGCATGAGCGCCACGTCTTCTCGCGTACCGTTGTTTAGCGCCGCAAAACTGCGCGGCGATTTTTTCCCGTGGGTACTGGCCGTCGTCACCGGCCTCGACTATTTCGACAACGCGATCTTTTCGTTTTTCACCAGCTACATCGCGGGCGGCATCAATGCGTCGCCAGATGAACTGGTGTGGGCGTCGAGCGCCTATGCGGTGGCGGCCGTGCTCGGCATCATGCAGCAGCAATGGTGGGTCGAGCGCTTCGGTTACCGGCGCTACGTGGCCGGCTGCATGCTGCTCTATTCAGTGGGCGCGATCGCCGCCACGCTGTGCGAGTCATCGATAGAACTCGCCTTCGCGCGCGGCTTTCAGGGCTACTTCATTGGCCCGATGATGGGCACCTGCCGCATCCTGATCCAGATGAGCTTTACGCCGCGGCAGCGACCTGCGGCGACGCGCGCTTTTCTCGTGCTGATCGTGTTGAGCAGTGCGCTTGCGCCGCTGATCGGCGGTCAACTGGTCGCGCATTTCGACTGGCGTGCGCTGTTCGCCTGCACCGCGCCGGTGGGTGTGCTGTTTGCCATCCTTGCCCTGCTCGCCCTGCCCGACACCGGCAACCGCCTCCCGGAAGAGCGCGGCGAGGCGCACTTCTGGCCTTACCTGATCTTCGCGTTCGCGCAAGGCGCGCTGCAAATCGTCATGCAACAAGTGCGGTTCCAGCTGTTCAGCGCCTCGCCCGGGCTGATTCTGCTGACGGTCGCGGGCATCGTCGCGCTCGGCTGGTTCGCGTACCAGCAATGGCACCATCCGGCGCCGCTGATGCGCCTGCACGCGCTGCGCGAAAAGGTGTTTCAGGTCGGGCTCGTACTGTACATGTTCTACTACTACATCTCGACGGTGTTCAGCTATCTGACGTCGCGCTTTCTCGAGAGCGGCCTCGGCTATCCCGTCGAGAATGCCGGGCGGCTGGTCGGCGTGACGTCGCTGATTTCGGCGAGCGCGCTGTTCGTCTACCTGCGCTACGCGAAGCTCCTGCCGCGCAAGAAGTGGATCATCGTGCCGGGCTTCGCGGTGGCCGCATTCGCCGCGGCATGGATGACGCGCATGTCGCCGGGCGTGGGCGAAGCCGCGCTGATCGTGCCGATGCTGCTGCGCGGCTTGCTGTTACTGTTCATTGTGCTGCCGGTCGCCAATCTGACGTTTAGAATCTTCGCCATTGAAGAATTCACGCACGGCTACCGGCTGAAAAACATCGTGCGGCAACTGACGATCTCATTCGCGACGGCCTCGGTGATCATCGTCGAACAACATCGGCAGGCGCTGCATCAAGCGCGCCTTGCGGAGTTCGTGAATCCGTACAATCCGTTGTTCCAGAATTCGCTCGCGGCGCTGACCCGCGGCTTGAGCGCAGCCGGCCGCTCGGCGTCCGAGGCGCATTCGCTTGCGATAGTGGAAATCAGCCGGACGGTTGCGCAGCAGGCCAGTTTTCTGGCGTCGCTGGACGGCTTCTACTTTCTGGTTGGCATCGCGATATGCGGCGGCCTGTTCGCCGCGTGGCAAAAACAGATCGACTAAGGGTTTCATCAGGCCATGCTCTCGAAACTCACCCAATGGTTCGGCACGCGCCGCCGCGACCGCGCGCTGCGCGACTACGCGATCGACGACGCGCTTTGGCAGGCCACGCTCGACGGCCTGCCGTTCCTCGCCCACCTCGAGGCGCCGGATCGCGTGCGTCTGCGCGAGCTGACCAGTCTGTTCATCGCGCAAAAAGAATTTTCGACCGCGCACGAACTCGAACTAACCGACGCCATGACCGTGGCGATCGCCGCACAAGCGTGTTTGCCAGTGCTGAATCTGAGCCTCGATCTGTATCGTGGATGGGTCGGCGTGATCGTCTATCCGGGCGAGTTCGTGATCCGCAAGACGGTCGAGGACGAAGACGGCGTGGTTCACGAGGTCGAACAGGACGCGAGCGGCGAAGCGTGGGAAGGCGGCCCCGTCATTCTCTCGTGGGAAGACGCGCAGATGACGGACGGCTCGGACGCCTACAACGTCGTGATTCACGAATTCGCGCACAAGATTGACATGCTGACCGGCGAGGCGGACGGCCACCCACCACTTATGCGCCGCTGGCACGCGCCGCTCGACACGCAAGCGTGGGCGGACGTTTTCGATCATGCCTACGACCACTTCTGCGCCAAAGTCGACGCCGTGCCGGAGCGCCGCTGGGCACGTTTCGAGCGCGATTCGCTGATCGATCCGTATGCGGCAGACCATCCATCGGAATTTTTTGCCGTTTGCAGCGAGGCGCTGTTCGTCCAGCCGCAGGCCTTCGAGGCGGAGTATCCCGAGCTATACCGCTTGCTGGCGCGGTATTACAGGCAGGATCCGGCGCGGATCGGGCTGGAATTCGCTCCGACCTGAAGCCGCCGCCGCCCAAGCGCCCGCCGGATAAGGGTTGCCGCGCCACCTACCCACTCAGTACGAACCCGCACGGCGGCACCAGAAACATGGCGGAAACGAGGCAAGCGGCTGCCAAAAAGCTGGCAGAAAGGTCGTCAAGCGACTGATTTTCTGGCATAATCGCCGTTTTTCGACCATAGGCAAGTGGCTCGCGCCTAGATGCTGTCCGCATTCGTAGCGGCTGCTCGCGGGTTGGCTACCGCCAGATTAAAGGAAAGACCATGAAAGAAGGCATTCACCCGGATTACCGCGAAGTCCTGTTCATCGACATGTCGATCGACTTCAAGTTTGTGACGCGCTCGACCATCCAGACGCGTGAAACCGCCGAATTCAACGGCAAGACTTACCCGCTCGCCAAGATCGAAATATCGTCGGAATCGCATCCGTTCTACACCGGCCAACAAAAGATCATGGACACGGCAGGCCGCGTCGAGAAGTTCAACAAGAAGTTCGGCTCGCGCGCTACCGGCAAGGCAGCAGCGAAGTAATACCCGCCTCGTCGCCGGCCTTGGCCCGCAACGAAGCAGCAGCAAAAAAGGGCAGCGCGAGCTGCCCTTTTTTGTCTCCGCTTGTTCGTAGCGCCTGTTTGTCTCGCTTCTTTGTCCTTTTACCCCGGACGTCTCGTCGCACCTCGTCGCCCACCGCGGCGCCGTGTTACAGGCACCCCAATGACGTTGCGAGCCATTACCAGCCGTGACGCGCATCGCACGGCACGACTACAATGCCGGATGCTCCAAATTGGCCATTCCCGCCGGACAATCCATCCGGTCCCGGCTGCACCGCTTATCCGATATCCACACACCGCATGAGACCTGCCGTTCGCCTCACTGCCTCCGCGACCAGTGCTTTGCCGCGCTGGCTGCTGCTGACCATCTGTATCGTCTACGCATTTTTCGGCCTGTTCGGCCGGGATCCGTGGAAGAACGAGGACGCAGCCGGCTTCGGCGTCATGTGGACGATGGCCAACGGCAGCGCGCACGACTGGCTGCTGCCGAATCTGGTCGGCAAATACATGACGGAAGACGGCCCGCTCGGCTACTGGCTCGGCGCCAGCGCGATCCGCGCGCTCGCGCCGTGGGTCGATGCGAGCAACGCGTCACGCGTCTTCACGGGCCTGCTGTTTTGCGCCGGCTGTGGGTTCGTCTGGTATGCGGCCTACCTGCTCGGCCGGCGTGCCGAAGTGCAGCCGTTCAAATATGCATTCGGCGGCGAGCCGGAGCCGCGCGATTACGGGCGCACCCTCGCCGACGGCGCGTTGCTGATCCTGCTCGCCTGCTTCGGTCTAGCCGAACGTGGTCACGAAACCACGCCGCAGCTCGCGCAGTTCTTCGGCATCGCCATGCTCGTGTACGGGCTCGTGCGGATGATCGACAAGCCCATTCAGGGCGCGCTGATCTGGGGCCTGGCGCTCGGCCTCGTCACCCTGGCAAGCAGCCCGGTGCTGGTCGGCGCGCTGTTGCTCGGGACCCTGGCAATGGCGCTGATCGTGCGCGAAGCGCGTACGCGCTGGCTGCTGCTGGCCGGTTTGCCGGTGGCGCTCGCGCTGTCAGTCTCGTGGCCGATCGCCGCACTCGCCGCCTTTCCCGACGACGCCGTCTGGTACCTGAATCAATGGGTGCACGTCAGCCTGTCGTCGTTCGCCGGGCCACCCGGCTCGGTAGCCGCCTACGCGCTCAAGAACCTGCCGCTCTTCACCTGGCCCGCCTGGCCGCTGGCGCTGTGGGCGTGGTTCAGCTGGTCGGGCCTGCGGCGCGCGCCGCACGTGGCGATGCCGCTGTCGGTGATCGGGCCGCTGCTCGTGCTGGTCGTGTTGCAGAGCCATCAGTCGAACCGGCTTTACATGCTGCTGTTGCCGCCGCTCGCGGTGCTGGCCACCTTCGCACTGCCCACGCTCAAACGCGGCGCGATCAACGCGATCGACTGGTTCGCGCTACTGAGCTTCACGATCCTCGGCAGCTTCGTCTGGCTGGTCTATGCGGCCGGGCTAACCGGATTCCCGCATCCGCTCGCACGCAATCTCGCGCGTCTCGCGCCGGGTTTCGCGCCGCAGTTCAAGGTTCTGTCGTTCGTGTGCGCGGTCGCCGTGACGATCTGCTGGTTCGTCCTGGTGCAATGGCGTCTGGCCCGTCATCCGAAAGTGCTGTGGCGCAGCGTGGTGCTCTCGAGCGCCGGCACGACGCTGATGTGGGTGCTGCTGATGACGCTGTGGCTGCCGGTTGTCAACTACAGCCGGACCTATAAGGACGTCGCCGAGCAGATCGCGAGCCATCTGCCGGAGGACTACACCTGCATCTCGCCGGTGCGCCTCGGTAATGCGCAGATCGCAACCTTCGCCTATTTCGGCGATATGCATTTCTCATTCAACCAGGATTGCGATGTGATCCTGCGTCAGGACACCCAGGACTTCGGCGACCCGAGCGCGATGTCGGACTTCGTGTGGAAGCTGGTGTGGGAAGGCCGCCGCGTGGCCGACCGCGACGAACGCTTCCGCCTGTACGTGCGGATCGACCGTCCGAAGCCGCCGGTCGTCAAACGCCGCAACTGGCATAAGAAGCCGGACTGAGCATGTTCGCCGACGTACGGAAAATCGCCGGGCTCGCATGGCCCGTGCTGATTGGCCAACTGGCGATCATCGCGTTCGGCGTGATCGACACGGCGATGGTCGGGCGCTATTCGGCCGTCGATCTCGCCGCGCTCGGCCTCGGTTCATCGATCTACATTTCCGTCTACATCGGTCTGACCGGCATCCTCACCGCGCTGCAACCGATCACCGCGCAACTCTATGGCGCGCGCCGCTATACGGAGATCGGCGAGGAAGCGCGCCAGGCCTTGTGGCTCGCGCTCGCGTTGACCGTGATCGGCTTTCTGATTCTCTATTTTCCGGGACGCGTGCTGCAGCTCGCGCGCGTGCCCGCAGCGCTGCACGAGCGCACGGTCGCCTACCTGCAGATTCTGGCGTTTGGCTTGCCGGCCGGCCTTGCCTTTCGCGTCTATAGCTCGATCACCAATGCCGTCGGCAAACCGCGGCTGGTGATGATCCTGCAGATCGGCGCACTACTGCTCAAGGTGCCGCTCAACACATGGTTCATCTTCGGCGGACTCGGTGTGCCGGCGCTCGGCGGACCGGGTTGCGCGCTTGCCAGCACCACGATCAACTGGGGGCTGGCCGTAGTGGGGATGCTGCTGTTGACGCGCGTCGACGTGTTCAAGCCGTTCGCGATCTTTGCGCACTTCTGCTGGCCCGTCTGGCGCCGGCAGGCGGCACAGTTGCGCCTCGGCATTCCGATGGGTCTGTCGTACCTGATCGAGGTCACCTCCTACACGTTCATGGCGCTCTTTATTGCGCGCTTCGGCACGACGACGCTCGCCGGCCACCAGATCGCCGGCAACATCGGTGCGGTGCTCTATATGACGCCGCTGGCGATCGGGATTGCCTCGTCGACGCTGGTCGCCCAGGCGCTCGGCGCGCATCGCCCGGAAGCGGCGCGCACGCTGTCGCGGCACGGCATCATGATGGCGGTGGCGATCGCCTTCTGTTACGGCGCGATCGTGCTGGTGCTGCGGCCGTACGTGATCGAAGGCTATACGCCGAACGCGCAGGTCGCGGCGGCGGCGATGCCGCTGGTGTTGATCGTCGTGTGCTATCACGTGTTCGATGCGTTGCAGATCACCACCGCATTCGTGCTGCGCGCGTACAAGGTGGCGGTCGTGCCGACCGTCATCTATGCGGTTGCGCTGTGGGGCGTGGGGCTCGGCGGCGGGTATCTGCTTGGCTTCAATGTCACGGGTTTCACGCCGGAGTGGCTGACCGGCGCGCGCGGTTTCTGGGTCGCCAATACGGTGAGCCTGGCGATTGCCGGGATCGGTTTGCTGTTGTACTGGCGTGGCGTAAGCAAGCGGTATTTGCGCGCTGAGGCGGTGGTCAGGGTGGATTCGGCGGCTTGAGGGGCTTGTTGGGCTCAATCGGCTTGCTGGGGTTGCCGGGCCCACCAGGTTGTCGGGAATGGTTGACCGGATTGTGGCAGCTGCGGCGCAATACCGAAGGAAAAGGCCCCAGCCATGCTAGCCAGGTTTTCAGGTTATACCGCCACCGCCACGTCGGAGTGGCACACAATAGCTGACCGTTAGTTGCATCTTGAGCCCTATAAAAAGCGGCCACCCCCGGCAGCCGCCCTTCTCTCCTGTCTCAAGCCGCTTGTGCTTCCTCCGACGCCTGATCCCGCCGCTCGAAAATCTCCCTTGCTGCGAACAGCGCGTTCAGCGCCGCCGGGAAGCCCGCATAGAGCGCCATCTGCATGAACACTTCGACGATCTCCTCGCGCGTGCAGCCGACGTTCAACGCCGCCTCGATATGCACCTTCAACTGCGGTTGCGCGCAGCCGAGCGTCGCCAGCGAGGCAATCGTCGCGATTTCTCGCGCCCGCAGATCGAGTTGCGGCCGGCTGTAAATATCGCCGAAGCCGAATTCGATCAGCAGCCGTCCAAAATCCGGCGCGATCGGCGCAAGCGCGGCGATCACCTGCTCGCCGGTCGAGCCGTCGATTTCCTTCAGTTTGTCCCAGCCTCGGGTGTAGCGATCGTTTTGTGCGTGTTCCATGGTGAGTCCTCGTCCGAATGCGAAAGTGATTGGGTTTCGTCGATCTGTCGTGTCGGCGTGCTCGCGGCGGGCGTCCGCCCAGCGGTCTCGTAATAGGCGATTTTGTCGATGATCGCGCCGAGATTGCTCTGCAACTCGGCGATCCGCGCCAAAACGGCATCCCGATGCGCCACCAGCAAGTCGCGGCGCTCACCCACCGTAGACTGACCTTCTGCCCGCAGCGCCGCGAACGCCTGCATCCCGGCGATCGGCATGCCGGTCGCCTTCAGACGCATCACGAACTGCAGCCAGTCGAGATCGGCCGGCGAATACAGGCGATGCCCCGCCTGCGTACGCCCGACCGCTCGAATCAGGCCGGCCTGCTCGTAATAGCGCAGCGTGTGAGTGGAGACGCCGATCGTTGCGGCGACCTCGCCGATGGTGAGTGCTTTTGACATTTTCGACATGACGGAACTCAGGTTAGGACTTCGAGTGCACTCTAAGTCAAGTAGAAGGCGCTGTCATTTATCTGCCTTGTCGTTATTTACGGAGGATCGATAAACTCATAACTGCTTAATCGCTAGGCAAAAGCTTCAAATATTGTCCAGCCTGATTTACTTGTCATGAATCGATCGGTATAAATCGTCGGCGTTTGCAAATAAGGGCGCGCAATTTGTTCTATGCTTAAGCGCAGCGCCTGCTGACAAGGTGCGTCGTCCCGAGTTTTCCCTTTGCGGCTAACTTTTTTTGCCCTCAATGGAGTGCTTGCCATGCTAAAGAAGCTTTTGATGCTTTGCGTTGCTTTGGCTTTGTCGCTGTCGGCCGGATTTGCGGCAGCCGTCGAAGTAAATTCCGCCGATCAGGCGGCGCTCGAATCGGTCAAGGGTATCGGGCCGGTGCATGCGAAAGCGATCATCGACGAACGCACCAAAAACGGCCCGTTCAAGGATGCCGATGATCTCGCCACCCGCGTCAAAGGCATCGGCACCAAATCGGTGACCAATCTCGAAGCAGCCGGTCTGACCATCAACGGCTCGTCCACGCCGCCTACGGGCGCCAAAGCTGCCTCGAAGTCCAGCAGCACCGCCAGCACCAAGGCGGCGCCGGCAGCCGCTCCTGCGGCGACCACCGCGGCGACGACAACAGCACCAGCGGCGCCTGCCGAAGCATCCGGCACCAAAGCATCGAAGTCGAAGAAGAAGAGCAAGGCCGCGGCATCCGACGCAGCGGCAGCTTCCGCGCCGGCCACAGCGGCCGCCGCGAGCGCGCCGGCCGACGCATCCGGCACCAAGGCTTCGAAGAAGAAGGCGAAGAAGAGCAAGGCTGCATCGGCTGCGGCAGCCTCTGGCGGGGCGTAAATCGGGTTGAGTACCGGCCGTATGGCGGCTGCGCCGGTCACGTGCGATACGCGCGTGATGCACACATAAGCGCGGCCCCGCTCCCGGCTACCTTCCTTCCACCGGCGCCGCGCGACCGTGCGGCGTTTTCACCCGCTGACTCGTCAAACACGGGTCGGCATTCAAGAGAGACCGTCATGAGCCTACTCGACACTATCGGTTCCCTGGTTGGCAAATCGCCTGAAGGCGGTGGCCAGCAAGCCCTCATTTCAGCCGCGCTGGAATTCGTCAACAACCAGCCGGGCGGCCTGAACGGCCTGATCAGCAGCTTCAAGGAAAAGGGGCTCGGCGACGTCGTGTCGTCGTGGGTCAGCAACGGCGAGAACCAGGCGATCTCGCCCGACGCCCTGCACAGCGTGCTTGGGTCGGACGTCGTCACCAACCTCGCAGCGAAGGCCGGCGTACAACCGGATCAGGTCACCGGTCTGCTCTCGCAGATTCTGCCGCACGTTGTCAACGCGGCCACGCCCGACGGCGAAGTCCCCGCCGAAGGCAAACTGAATTCGACGACCGTGCTGGGCGCGCTCGGCGGCCTGTCGGCGCTGTTCGGCAAGGGCAACGCGTAAGTAAGCTCGTCACCCGTCACCGCCCTGTAGCAGACGCAAGCAGGCGAAAAAAAGCGGCAACGAAGTCACCTTCGTTGCCGCTTTTTAACTTTGGATGGAACGGCCCAATCTCTGCCGTTCCATCCTTAGCCCAACGCGTTTCGCTTAGTGCACGACGCGGTCGAACACCAGCTTGCCGTCTTCCACTTCGACCGGAATCACATCCTTCGGACCGAACTTGCCGGCGAGTATCAGCTTGGCGACCGGGTTCTCGATCTCCTGCTGGATTGCGCGCTTCAGCGGCCGCGCCCCGAACAGCGGATCGTAGCCGACCTTGCCGACGTGCTCGAGCGCCGCGTCCGACACCACCAATTGCATGTCGAGCTTGGCAAGCCGTTCGTGCAGACGTTGCAGCTGAATCCGCGCGATCGACTGGATGTTCGAACGGTCGAGCGCATGGAACACCACGACGTCGTCGATCCGGTTCAGGAACTCGGGCCGGAAGTGCAGCTTCACTTCTTCCCAGACCGCGTCCTTCACCGCTTCCTGCGGCTCGCCGACCATCGCCTGGATCACCTGCGAACCGAGGTTCGACGTCATCACGATCACCGTGTTCTTGAAGTCCACGGTACGGCCCTGGCCATCGGTCATGCGGCCGTCGTCGAGCACTTGCAGCAGGACGTTGAACACGTCCGGATGCGCCTTCTCGATTTCGTCGAGCAGGATCACGCTGTACGGCTTGCGGCGCACGGCTTCGGTCAGGTAACCGCCTTCCTCGTAGCCGACGTAGCCCGGCGGCGCGCCAATCAAACGCGCGACGCTATGCTTCTCCATGAATTCGCTCATGTCGATACGGATCAGATGATCTTCCGAATCGAACAGGAACGACGCCAGCGCCTTGCACAGCTCGGTCTTGCCCACGCCGGTCGGCCCGAGGAACAGGAACGAGCCATACGGCCGGTTCGGATCCGCAAGACCCGCGCGTGAACGACGAATCGCGTCGGCCACCGCGGTGATCGCTTCGTCCTGACCGACCACGCGGTCGTGCAGTTTCTCTTCGATCTGCAGCAGTTTTTCGCGCTCGCCCTGCATCATGCGCGACACCGGAATGCCGGTGGAACGCGAGACGACTTCAGCGATTTCTTCCGCGCCGACTTGCGTGCGCAACAGACGCGGCCGCGTCGGATTGTTCTGCTCCTTCGCTTCGGCCTGGGTCACTTCCTTCAACTGCGCTTCAAGACCCGGCAGCTTGCCGTACTGCAACTCGGCGACCTTCTCCAGCTTGCCTTCACGCTGCAAGCGAACGATTTCCGCACGCGTTTTTTCGATGTCTTCCTTCAGCTGCGCGCTGCCCTGCACCGCCGCTTTTTCCGCGGTCCAGATTTCTTCGAGGTCCGAATATTCGCGATCCAGCCGCTCGATTTCTTCTTCGATCAGTTGCAGACGCTTTTGCGACGCTTCGTCCTTTTCCTTCTTGACGGCTTCGCGCTCGAT
This sequence comes from Paraburkholderia sp. SECH2, assembly GCF_030464795.1. Classification (NCBI taxonomy): domain Bacteria; kingdom Pseudomonadati; phylum Pseudomonadota; class Betaproteobacteria; order Burkholderiales; family Burkholderiaceae; genus Paraburkholderia; species Paraburkholderia sp. SECH2. The sequence goes on along the minus strand of NZ_JALPRH010000004.1, from coordinate 47,529 downwards.
CTTCAATTGGATCAAACGACGGTCGAGCCGATCCATTTCTTCCGGCTTCGAGTCGATTTCCATCTTGATCTTCGAAGCGGCTTCGTCGATCAGGTCGATGGCCTTGTCCGGCAAAAAGCGATCCGTGATGTAGCGATGTGACAGTTCGGCTGCCGCGACGATCGCCGGGTCGGTAATGTCGACGCCATGATGCAGCTCGTACTTTTCCTGCAAACCGCGCAGGATCGCGATGGTGGCTTCAACCGACGGTTCGTCGACCAGCACCTTCTGGAAGCGGCGCTCGAGCGCGGCATCTTTTTCGATGTACTTGCGATATTCATCGAGCGTGGTGGCGCCGACGCAATGCAGTTCGCCGCGCGAGAGCGCCGGCTTGAGCATGTTGCCCGCGTCCATTGCGCCTTCGGCCTTGCCCGCACCGACCATCGTGTGAATTTCGTCGATGAAGACGATGGTCTGGCCTTCGTCTTTCGCGATGTCGCTCAGCACGGCCTTCAGGCGTTCTTCGAACTCGCCGCGGTATTTCGCGCCGGCCAGCAACGCTGCCATGTCCAACGACAGCACGCGCTTGCCCTTGAGCGTTTCCGGCACTTCACCGTTGACGATACGCTGCGCGAGACCTTCGACGATCGCGGTTTTACCCACGCCCGGCTCGCCGATCAGCACCGGATTGTTTTTGGTGCGGCGTTGCAGGATCTGGATCGAGCGGCGAATTTCGTCGTCACGGCCGATCACGGGGTCGAGCTTGCCGGCCCGCGCACGCTCGGTCAGGTCGACGGTGTACTTTTTCAGCGCTTCACGCTGGCTTTCGGCGTCCTGGCTATGCACTTGCGAACCGCCGCGCACCGCCGCGATCGCGCTTTCCAGCGACTTGCGCGACAGGCCGTGCTGACGCGCCAGACGCCCGGCCTCGCCTTTGTCGTCCGCAACCGCGAGCAGGAACATCTCGCTCGCGATGAATGTGTCGTTGAGTTTTTGTGCTTCCTTGTCCGCCTGGTTCAGCAAGCCGGTCAGTTCGCGGCCGATCTGCACGTTGCCATCGGTGCCCTGCACTTGCGGCAGGCGCGTAATGGCATCGTTCAGCGCAGTTTGCAGCGCCTGAACATGCACGCCGGCACGCGAGAGCAGCGAACGCGCCGACCCATCCTGCTGGGCGACGAGCGCCGAGAGGACATGAACCGGTTCGATGTATTGATTGTCGTGACCGACGGCCAGACTCTGCGCGTCGGCCAGTGCTTCCTGGAATTTAGTAGTAAGTTTGTCGATTCTCATCAAGAGACCTCCAATTTCAATTACCACCAAATTGAGGCGTTTTACGCAGGTTTCAAGCGTTTTTTTGCAATCAGCAACAACTATTTAACATTTGACGCGCGAGAACTTGCCCGCAGGTTTCAGGAAGCCGGCGTGGCGCCGCCAGTGGAAGCAACCGGCACGATCGGAATGACGGTGCTCAAACCCAGCAGCGCAGCCAGCGGGCCGTGCGGCTCTGCAACCTCGCCGATGGTGTGACGATCGAGTTCGGCCAGGAACGCGTTGCGCGCCGCCTCGAGCGCGCCGCGCAGACGGCAGTGCGATGTAATGACACAGGCCCGGCGCTCGCTTTGCTGCTCCGGGAAGCAGCCGACCAGCGCAAAGTCGCTTTCCGTGGCCCGCACGATTTCGCCCACCGTCAACGCGCTGGTTTGTTCGGCCAGCCGCAGGCCGCCGTTACGCCCGCGCACCGTCTCGACCCAGCCGAGTTCGCCGAGTTGCTGCACCACCTTCATCAAATGGTTCTTGGAGATCCCGTACGCGTCCGAGATGTCCTGAATGGTCGATAAGCCTTCACCGCGGACGGTGAGGTACAGCAGGACGCGTAGTGAGTAATCCGTATAGTCGGTCAGTCTCATAAGTGCAGGTGCCACGATGAGCGCAAGCCGCGATCCGGGGGATAACCGCGTCGATGCAAGGGTTGCCGGGGGCCGTCGCTTCGCCATAAGATGCTGGCGCTACGCATGTTTTCTTATTTTGCGCTGACAGTCGGTGTTTGTCTTTCGGCAGTAATGGTAACGTTTCCCGCACGGGCCATTCATACGAAAAGCGGGGCATTCGTGGCCTACTTCCTTTTGTTTGGACACAGTTTGAGGTCATTCCTGACGGTCTGTGGCGCCATGTGGCGATTCATAATGAATAACGACTTTATCTGGAATTTGCATGAATCCGTCTTTTCCCGCCGCACCGGTTGTCGAGCGCGCCGCCGAGCCTACTGAGGCGAATATTCGCGAGCTCGTCTACGGTTTTTACGACCGGGTGCGCGCCGATCCGCTGCTGGGCCCCGTGTTCGAGGCGACGCTGGCGGGCCGCTGGGACGACCACCTGCCCAAGATGTGCACCTTCTGGGGCAGTCTGGTGCTGGGCGCAAAGCAATACCGCGGCAATGTGCAGCAGGCGCATCAGCCGCTCGAGGGCGTCGAGCCGCAGCATTTCAGCCGCTGGCTGTATCTGTTCCTGGATACGGTGGAGTCGCGTTATCAGCCGGCTGCCGCGGTCCGCCTCATGGAGCCGGCGCTGCGTATCGCGCAGAGTTTGCAGCTGAGCCGCTTCGGCTGGGATTACAAGATTCCGGCGGAGCAGCAGGCGTTGCTGGAGCGGGTCGCGCCAAAGCGGCGGCGGGACGATGACTCGGACGAAGCGCATGCGCCGGGCACCTCGGCGCGGCGACCGGGTGAGCCGTTTCCGACCAGGATCATCGGCAAGGGGAAGACTGACTGACCGGGCGCCCGCCTAATCCTCTTCCTCGTTACCCGGTTCGATGCCCCAACGGGCCAGCGCCGCATCGTCGGCGACGCGGGCATCCACCCAGCGCTCGCCCTCTTCGGTTTTCTCTTTCTTCCAGAACGGCGCCTGGGTCTTCAGATAGTCCATCACGAACTCACACGACGCGAAGGCGTCGCCCCGATGCGCGGCGGTGGTCGCCACCAGCACGATCTGGTCGAGCGGATAAAGCTTGCCGACCCGATGCACGATCAGCACCTCGATCCCCGGCCAACGCTCGCGCGCGCTCACGACGATCGTTTCCAGCGATTTCTCCGTCATGCCCGGATAGTGTTCGAGCTCCATCGTTTCGACCGTGCTGCCGTCGTTCAGGTCGCGCACGGTGCCGACAAAACAGGCCACCGCGCCGATTTTCGGATTGCGCGCGCGCAACGCGGCAACCTCGGCGGTGAGGTCGAAGTCTTCCGTCTGGACACGAACGGGCATCTCTGGCTCCTGGGCGGCTTGGCGAGGTTTAGCGTGACACGGCAGGTTTTTTAGCGGCGATCCAGCGCGTTTCAACCGCCGGTGACGGGCGGAAAGAACGCGACCTCGCAGCCTTCGGTGACGCGTGTGCCGGCATCGATCATCACGTGATTGCAGGCCATGCGCAGCGCGCGGCCTTCGGCAAGGGTATCGGCCCAGATGCCGCCGCGCACGCGCAACCAGGCACGCACGTCGCCGACGGTCGCGATGCCGTCTGGCAGATCGACCGTTTCGTCGGCGGTTTCGAGCGCTTCGCGCACGCTTGCAAAATATCGGAGTTGAATCTTCATCGGGAAACCGCCGGCTGTGGCGGGCCTCAGTTCAGCAATTCGGAAAAAGGGATGAAACGCACGGTCTCGCCGGCGCTGATCGCGTGGTTCGGCGGATTGTCGATCAGGCCGTCGCCCCACACGGTCGACGTCAGTACGGCTGAGCTCTGATTCGGAAACAGATCGAGGCCGCCGGCCGGATTGATGCGCGCACGCAGGAATTCGTTGCGGCGGTCGGCCTTCTTCTGCGTGAAATCCGCGCGCAAAGACAGCGCGCGCGGCTCAACTGTCTGCATGCCGGCCAGAAGCAGGACGAACGGGCGAACGAACAGCAAAAAGGTCGCGAAGCTGGAAACCGGATTGCCCGGCAGGCCAATGAAGAAGGTTTCGGCTGAAGCTGTCGCAGCCGCATCTGCCTGCTGCGCGGCACGGCGCACCGCGCCGAAGGCGAGCGGCTTGCCCGGTTTCATCGCGATCTGCCACATCGACAGGCGTCCCTCCGCCTCGACCGCCGGCTTGACGTGATCTTCCTCGCCGACCGACACGCCGCCGCAGGTAAGGATCAGATCGTGCGCTTGCGCGGCTTCACGTAACGTCGCGCGAGTCGCGTCGAGTTTATCGGGGACGATGCCGTAGTCGGTTACCTCACAGCCGAGCTTTTCCAGCAGGCCGCGCAGCGTGAAACGGTTCGAGTTGTAGATCGCGCCGGGTTTCAGCGGTTCTCCGGGCATGGTCAGTTCGTCGCCGGTGAAGAACACGGCGACTTTTACGCGGCGGCGCACCTGGAGTTCGGCGCAGCCGACTGAGGCTGCGAGTCCTAATGCTTGCGGTGTCAGGCGAGTGCCGGCTGGAAGGATGATCGAACCGCTGCGGATGTCCGCGCCTTGGGCCGTGATCCATTCGCCGGGTGCCGGGTTGTGGAGGATCGTGACTTCGTTGCCGGCGGCCTCGGTTTGCTCCTGCATCACGATGGCGTCGGCGCCTGGCGGCACCGTGGCGCCGGTGAAGATGCGGGCTGCCGTGCCGGGTTTTAACGGTTCGGGCGCGTGGCCGGCTGGAATGCGTTGCGAGACTGGCAGGCGGCGGTCGCCATCGGTTGCCAGATCCTCTGTGCGGATCGCGTAGCCGTCCATTGAACTGGTGTTCATGGGGGGGACGTCGAGCGGCGAAATAACGTCTGCCGATAGCACGCGGTTGAGGGCGTCTAGCGTGGGGATCGATTCTGTGCCGGGGATTGGGCTCGCTGCGCTGAGCAAGGTCGCCAACGCTTCGGCAGTGGAGAGCATCGGGGCGCGGGGCGTTGGGGTGGACATCTTCTGGTCTCGAAGCCGCTGGTTAAAGGAATATTGTAGCGGTCGAAGTTGGGGGCCGGTGGCGGGTGGGTGTTATGGTGGTTTTTTTTGCCTGCTCGGCGGTTGTTTGTCCGTGTTCCTGGGGCTTTGGGCTTTCCTTGTTCTGGCTTTGGTGCCTTTCCTTGATTTGTTAGTGGTCTATTAGTGTTGCCCCTGTGCGGGGCGGCACTTACTTTCTTTGCCGCCGCAAAGAAAGATAAGCAAAGAAAGCGGCTCAAACCGCTAATGCTAAGTGGGCACCGTGGTCTGCCACGGGTAGTGGTGCATCTGGAATCTGTGTTCGTGCACCTGCATGCGCTTGTGACAAGGGCATCATTCTTCCGGCGGCGCTGCGCGCGCCGACGAGTATTTCTTTAAACCAATCTCGCCCCTTGCATCGAGCGCGACGCAGTCGCGCTCGATGCTCGCGGTGTTATTCGCTCGTGTTTGCGACGATGTAGTCCTTCACGCGCTGCGCGTCCGCCGGGAGTACTTCGAATCGCTGCGGTAGCGATTCCAAGCCTGAGAATGCGGCGGGGCGCTCCGGTTCGCGTAGTAGCGCTTCGCGGATCGTTTCGCCGAACTTGATCGGTTGCGCCGTCTCCAGCACGATCATCGGGATGCCGGCCTGCAAATGCTCGCGTGCCACCTTCAGGCCGTCTGCCGTGTGCGTGTCGATCATCGTGTCGTAACGCTCGAAGACGTCGCGGATCGCGTCCACGCGGTCCTCGTGGCTGCTGCGGCCCGATACGAAACCAAACTCCTTCACACGCGCAAAATCACCGCTTGCCGCCAGGTCGAAACCGCCCTTCTCTTCGACGTCGCGGAACAGTTGCAGCACGCGCGCCGGGTCGCGGCCCAGCAGGTCGAACACGAAACGCTCGAAGTTCGATGCCTTCGAGATGTCCATGCTCGGGCTGCTCGTGTGGTACGTCTCAGCGGCCTTGCGCACGCGGTAGATGCCGGTGCGGAAGAACTCGTCCAGTACGTCGTTTTCGTTCGTCGCGACTACCAGCTTCTCGATCGGCAAACCCATCATGCGCGCGATGTGACCGGCGCACACATTGCCGAAATTGCCCGACGGCACCGTGAACGAGACGCGCTCGTCGTTCGACTTCGTCGCGGCAAAGTAGCCCTTGAAGTAGTACACGACTTGCGCCACCACGCGCGCCCAGTTGATCGAGTTGACCGTGCCGATCTTGTACTTCGCCTTGAACGCGTGGTCGTTCGAAACCGCCTTCACGATGTCCTGGGCGTCGTCGAACACACCCTCGACCGCGATGTTGAAAATGTTCGGGTCCTGCAGGCTGTACATCTGTGCAGTCTGGAACGCGCTCATCTTCTTGTGCGGCGAGAGCATGAAGACGCTGATGCCTTTCTTGCCGCGCATCGCGTATTCCGCTGCGCTGCCGGTGTCGCCCGAGGTTGCGCCCAAGATGTTCAGCGTCTCGCCGTGTCTGGCCAGCGCGTACTCAAACAGGTTGCCGATCAGTTGCATCGCCATGTCCTTGAACGCGAGCGTCGGACCGTTCGACAGTTCCAGTAGCGACAGCGGCGCGCCGTTCTCGACGCCCAGCGTCTTCAACGGCGTGATTTGCGCGGCGCTTTCGTCGTCGCGCACGTGGCAATACGTCTCGGCCGTGTAGGTCTTGCGCGTCAGCGCGCGCAGGTCTTCGGCGGGGATGTCGTCGCTGAATTTCGACAGGATTTCGAACGCGAGATCCGCGTACGGCAGCGTGCGCCAGCGCGCCAGTTCGTCAGCCGTGACGCGCGGATATTCCGCCGGCAGATACAGGCCGCCGTCTTTCGCAAGACCGCCCAGCAGAATGTCGGAAAACGTATGGCGCTCGCCGGCTCCGGCGCCGCGCGTAGAGAGGTAGTTCATATTCGGCCTAGTTCAGCGCTTCCATGCGCAGCTTCGTGACTTGCGAGACAACGGTCTTCAGCGCTTCGATCGTCTTGATCGCCGCGTTGACGTTCTTTTCAACCGTTTCGTGCGTAATCAGGATGATGTCGGTTTCGCCCTTGCCGTTCGCGTCGACCTGCTCCGATTCCTTCTGCAGCAGCGCGTCGATCGAAATGCCCCGATCCGCGAGGATGCGCGTGATGTCGGCCAGCACGCCCGTCACGTCAGCCACGCGCAGGCGCAGGTAGTAGCCGCTCGTCACTTCGTCGATCGGCAGGATCGGCGTGCTCGACAGGCTGTCCGGCTGGAACGCCAGATGCGGCACGCGATGCTCCGGGTCCGCCGTATGCAGACGCGTCACGTCGACCAGATCGGCCACCACGGCGGAAGCCGTCGGCTCCGCGCCCGCGCCCTTGCCGTAGTAAAGCGTGGAGCCCACCGCGTCGCCGTGCACGACGACCGCGTTCATCGCCCCTTCCACGTTCGCCAGCAGGCGTTTTTCCGGAATCAGCGTGGGATGCACGCGCAATTCGATGCCCTTGTCCGTACGGCGCGAGATGCCAAGCAGCTTGATGCGGTAGCCAAGTTCTTCAGCGTATTTGATGTCGATTGCCGCCAGTTTGCTGATGCCTTCGACGTACGCCTTGTCGAACTGCACCGGCACGCCGAACGCGATCGCGCTCATGATCGTCGCCTTGTGGGCGGCGTCCACGCCTTCGATGTCGAAGGTCGGATCGGCTTCCGCGTAACCCAGCTCCTGGGCGGCCTTCAAGGCGGTCGCGAAGTCGAGCCCGCGGTCGCGCATCTCCGAGAGGATGTAGTTCGTCGTGCCGTTGATGATGCCGGCGATGTACTGGATGCGATTGGCCGTGAGCCCTTCGCGCAGCGCCTTGATGATCGGAATGCCACCCGCCACCGCCGCCTCGAACGCCACCATCACGCCGTTGGCGCGCGCCGCTTCGAAAATCTCCGTACCGTGCACGGCGAGCAGCGCCTTGTTGGCGGTGACCACATGCTTGCGGTTCTTGATCGCGCGTAGGACGAGGTCGCGCGCAACGCCCGTGCCGCCGATCATTTCCGCCACGATATCGATCGACGGATCGTCCACCACCGCGTTGAAGTCATCGGTCAGCGCCACGGTGCCGGCTTCGCTGCCGAGTGCCGCAGTCGCCTTGGCGGGATTGCGCACGGCAATGCGCGCAATCTCGATGCCGCGGCCCGCGCGGCGTTTGATTTCTTCCTGATTGCGGCGCAGTACCGTGAAGGTGCCGCTGCCTACCGTGCCGAAGCCCAGCAGTCCAACTTTGATCGGTTCCATGCAGCGTATGTTTTCGAGTAAGGGATTAAAAGGAAACTGGGGCTGACAGCGGCGCGCGCCGGGCGCGCCGTCCATCTCAAGCCGTGTGGCGTTTGCGGTAGCCGTCGAGGAAGCGCGCGATCCGGTTGATCGAATCCGCGAGGTCGTCCACGTTCGGCAGGAACACGACGCGGAAGTGATCCGGCGTCTTCCAGTTGAAACCGGTGCCTTGAACCAGCAGCACGCGCTCTTCCAGCAGGAGGTCGAGGATGAACTGCTGGTCGTCCTGGATCGGATAAATCTTCGGATCGAGGCGCGGGAACATATACAGCGCAGCCTCGGGCTTCACGCAACTCACGCCGGGGATGGCCGTCAGCATGTCATACGCGAGTTCGCGCTGTTTGTACAGGCGCCCACTCGGCACGATCAGGTCGTTGATGCTCTGATAGCCGCCGAGCGCGGTCTGGATCGCGTACTGGCCGGGCACGTTCGGGCACAGGCGCATCGAGGCCAGAATGCCGAGCCCTTCGAAGTAGTCTTTGCCATTGCGGCGATTCTCGCCGGTCAGGCCCGAAATGAACATCCAGCCTGCGCGGTAGCCGCACGAACGGTAACTCTTCGAGAGGCTGTTAAATGTGACAGTGAGCACGTCTTCTGAGAGCGCGGCCACTGACGTGTGCTTCTTGCCGTCGTAGACGATCTTGTCGTAGACCTCGTCGGCGAAGATCACGAGGCCGTGCTGGCGGGCGATCTCGATCAGGCCGAGCAGCAGTTCGTCCGAATACAGCGCGCCGGTGGGGTTGTTCGGGTTGATAACGACGAGCGCACGCGTATTCGGCGTGATTTTCGCGCGAATATCGTCCAGATCCGGCATCCAGCTGTTCGATTCGTCGCAGATGTAATGCACGGGCGTGCCGCCCGACAGGCTGACGCCCGCGGTCCACAACGGGTAGTCCGGCGCGGGCAGCAACACTTCGTCGCCGTCGTTCAAGAGACCCTGCAGCGCCATCACGATCAGCTCGGAGGCGCCATTGCCTATGTAGATGTCGTCCAGTTCGACGCCGTGCACGCCCTTTTGCTGCGTGTAATGCATGATCGCCTTGCGCGCGGCGAACACACCCTTGGAATCCGAGTAGCCGGATGAGCCCGGCAGATTCAGGATCATGTCCTGGATGATTTCATCCGGCGCGTCAAAGCCGAACGGCGCGAGATTGCCGATGTTCAGCTTGATGATGCGGTGGCCCTCTTCTTCGAGGCGCTTCGCATGTTCGAGGACGGGCCCGCGAATGTCGTAGCAGACATTCAACAACTTGTTGGATTTGAGAATCGGTTTCACGGCGGGCACTTCATCCTGTTGATGGGCTTGGGCGAACAAGCGGGGGCGAAAAAACCGGGACCCGGCCAAGTCCGCCGATACGGGGAATTATGACGCGGCGCGCCCGTCAGAGACGAGAAAAGCAGACGAAATGCGGGCAAAACCAGGGCAGGTAGCCGATGGGCCGCGCCCGTCCTCTCAGGGCGGCTTATGACAGCACATGAGGGGGCACTCGAGCGAGGGGCGCCGCAAGGCGGCTAAAAAGTTATAATTTAGCGGATTTTGGCCGACTTCCGCAATGCACCAACCGCAACGGCAAGGCTTTTCGGCCGCTTCTGTGTCACTCGCTGTGCCACTCGCGTGTCCCACTCGCGTCAAACCGCCCTGCTTCCGTTCTGCCAGGTCAGGCCGCCAACACGCATGATGTCTCACGACGACTTCGGAAAACGAATTTGAAATTACATCAGGATTCCAGCGGCGCCCTTAATACCGTCACCGGTTACGGCGCCGGCTATGTCGAAATCAATCTGGTGCGCCACGCCGGCAGCATTCTCCTGCTGCCGGAAGCCCCGGTTATCCCTTGGCCCGTCTCCTCGTTCGAAGACCTGAGCGCCGAGCACTTCGCCATGCTGGTGGACGCCGCGCCCGAAGTGGTCATATTCGGCAGCGGTGAGCGCCTGCGCTTTCCCCATCCGCGCCTGACCGCCGCGCTCACCGCCAAACGCATCGGCGTCGAAACGATGGACTTCAAGGCCGCCTGCCGCACCTACAACATTCTGATGGCCGAGGGCCGCAAGGTCGCGGCCGCGTTGCTGATCGAAGGCTAGAGGCGGCGGGCAGCGAGCGTTTGCCTGACGTGCCGACAGCGGCCGCAAGGCATGGCAGCCGCCGCGTGCGCATCGCCGGACCGGCCGCGCGCCCTCGCCGCGCCACGGCCGATAACGTACACTGCGCGCCATTGGCGCCATGCTGGCGATCGCCATTTTCAGATAACACTGCCTCGCTGCCCACGCGGCGTCGCCAAAAAGGTTGAAATTCATGAACGATACGCCGACGAGGCTACCGCTCAACCGCACCACGATCCTGCTGCTGGTGCTGGCCCTCGCCGTAATCTGGTTCGTGCCGCTCGGCTGGCGGCATCTGCTGCCGAGCGACGAAGGCCGCTACGCCGAAATGGCGCGCGAAATGTTCGTCACCGGCGACTGGATCACGCCGCGCTACAACGGCTACAAGTATTTTGAGAAGCCACCGCTGCAAACCTGGCTCAACGCGCTCACGTTCGCGTGGTTCGGCATCGGCGAATGGCAGGCGCGCCTCTACACCGCGCTGACGGGCTTTGCCGGCGTGCTGTTGATCGGTTTCACCGGTGCGCGCGTGTTCAATGCGGCGACCGGCGTGTTCGCGGCGATCGTGCTGGCCACGTCGCCGTACTGGAACCTGATGGGCCACTTCAACACGCTCGACATGGGCCTGTCGTTCTGGATGGAACTGACGCTCTGCGCGCTGCTGCTCGCGCAGCGCGCCAACCTGCCGACGGCCAACGTGCGGGCATGGATGTGGGTGTGCTGGGGGGCGATGGCGCTGGCGGTACTGTCCAAGGGCCTCGTCGGCGTGATCCTGCCAGGTGCGGTGCTGGTGCTGTACACCCTCGTCGCACGCGACTGGGCCGTATGGAAGCGCCTGCATCTGATCGGCGGCCTGATCGTGTTCTTCGCGATCGTCACGCCATGGTTCGTGCTGGTGCAGCAGCGCAACCCGGAATTCCTGAACTTCTTCTTCATCGTTCAACAATTCAAGCGCTATCTGACGCCTGAACAGAACCGCCCGGGGCCGTTCTACTATTTCGTGCCGGTGCTGCTGGTCGGCTTCCTGCCGTGGTTGTCGGTGACCTTCCAGAGCGTGCGCCATGCCTGGCGCCTGCCGCGCCAGCCGAACGGCTTCGCGCCGGTCACGCTGATGCTGGTGTGGACCGCGTTCATCTTTCTGTTCTTCAGCGCATCGCACTCCAAGCTGCTCTCGTACACGCTGCCGATCGCGCCGTCGATCGCCCTAGTAATCGGCATGTACCTGCCGCTCGTCACCCGTGACCAGTTGCGCCGCCATCTGGCCGGCTATGCGCTGTTTCTCGTCGTCGCCGCGTTTGCCGCGCTGTTCATGGCGCGCTTCGGCAACGCGCGCAACCCGACCGAGCTGTACGTCGAATACCGCAGCTGGGTGCTGGCGGCGCTCGGCGCTGCCTTCGTGGTCACGCTGTTCGCGCTGTGGCTGAACCGCCGCAGCCGCGCCGGCACACTTGGCGCCGTCGCGAGCTTTGGCGCGGCGTGGCTGCTGCTCGGCACGATCGCAGGCACAGGTCACGACGTGTTCGGCCGCCTGAGTTCCGGCGCGCCGCTCGCGCCCGCGATCAAGGCCGAGATCGCGAAGTTGCCGGCCGATACGCCGTTCTACTCGGTCGGCGTGCTCGACCATACGATGCCGTTCTACGTCGACCACACGATGATCATGGTCGAACATCCAGACGAACTGGCGTTCGGCATATCCGTCGAACCGCAGAAATGGGTGCCGACGGTCGACGCGTGGGTCGAGCGCTGGAAGGCCGATCGCTATGCGCTCGCGCTGATCCCGCCGTCAACTTACGACAAGCTGCTCAAAGAAGGCCTGCCGATGCAGGTGATCGCGCGCGACTCCCGCCGGGTGGTGGTGACGAAGCCTGCGGCGGCGCCCACGCCCGCATCCGGCGCAGCCACGCAGACCACACCGGCGCCCGACACCCCCGCGCCAGTGGAAAAACCACAACAATGACCCCATCTCAGGAACTGACCGTTCGATGAACCCGATTTCGCTCTTTTGTATCCTCGCAGGCGTCACGTTGAACGCCGGTGCGCAGTTGCTGCTCAAAGCCGGAACGAATGCCGTTGGACACTTCGAATTCACCCGTGCGAACATCCTGCCCATCGCCTTTCGCCTCGCGACCCAACCGCCGATCATCGGCGGGCTGGCCTGTTATGTGATCAGCGTGGGCGTATGGGTGATCGGACTCTCGCGGGTGGACGTGTCGATCGCCTATCCGATGCTGTCGCTCGGATACGTCGTCAACGCGTTCGCGGCGTGGTATCTATTCGGCGAAATGATGTCGGTACAGAAGCTGGTGGGGATCGGCGTCATCCTGATCGGCGTGGTCGTCCTGGCGCGCAGCTAGGCGGCACAGCCCCGGCAGCACGGTGCCGGGCACGATTTATTACCGTTTATTGCGCTGCACCGATGCACGCGCCGCGAAAATGCCGGCGGAAAAAGATGCGGTAAGCCGGGCACCGCCGCCGGCTAAGTAAAACGTAAGCTTGGCCGCGGTAAGCTTGGCGGTTGCGCCCTTTTTAGTCGTGGCCTTGGGTTTGCGCGTAGTTTGTGATCTACTTCGCGCCCTTCGGGTTGCGCCCCTTTCAATCGAGCGAAGCATTCATGAGCCAGTCAACAGTCCCGTTTTTGCCGTTTGTCAAACCTGAGATCGATGAAGAAACGATTCAGGGCGTCGCCGACGTGCTCCGCTCCGGTTGGATCACCACCGGCCCGCAGAACCAGAAGTTCGAAGCGGCGTTGTCCGAGTTCTGCGGCGGCCGTCCGGTGCGCACCTTCAACTCCGGCACTGCGACGCTCGAAATCGGATTGCGCATCGCCGGTGTGGGCGAAGGCGACGAAGTCATCACCACCCCCGCCTCGTGGGTTGCGACCAGCAATGTGGTCTACGAAGTCGGCGCGACGCCAGTGTTCGTCGACATCGATCCGGTGACTCGCAACATCGACCTGGATCTGCTGGAAAAGGCCATCACGCCGCGCACCAAGGCGATCATTCCGGTGTACCTGTCGGGCCTGCCGGTCGACATGGACCGGCTGTACGAGATTGCCCGCGCCCACAAGCTGCGCGTGATCGAAGACGCCGCGCAGGCGTTCGGCTCGACGTGGAAAGGCGAGCGCATCGGCAAGCTCGGCGATATCGTCTCGTTCAGCTTTCACGCGAACAAGAATCTGACCTCGATCGAAGGCGGCGCACTGGTGCTGAACAATGAGGAAGAAGCCATCCTCGCGCAGAAGTACCGCCTGCAAGGCATCACCCGCACCGGCTTTGACGGCATGGACTGCGACTTGCTCGGCGGCAAGTACAACCTGACGGACGTTGCCGCGCGCGTCGGCCTTGGCCAGATGCCGCATCTCGAACGCTTCATTGCGCAGCGCAAGAAACTGGCGCGCGCGTACTTCGCGGGTTTCGAAGGCGGCGCGGCGGCCAAACTGGGCGTCGGCCTGCCGCTGGCGGATTTTGAAAACAGCAACTGGCACATGTTCCTGATCACGCTGCCGCTTGAAAAACTCTCGATCGACCGCGCCGGCTTCATGGGCCAGTTGAAGGAGCGTGGCATCGGTTCGGGCGTGCACTACCCGGCGATTCACCTGTTCTCGCTGTACCGCGCGAAGGGCTTCAAGGAAGGCATGTTCCCGCACGCGGAGCGCTATGGCGCCAGCACGGTCACGCTGCCGCTGTTCACGCTGATGAATGAGGGCGACGTGGAGCGGGTCTGCCGCGCGGTCAATGAAATTTGCGAACAATACGGAAAATAAGCGGAAATGATTTATTCGGAACATCGCGCCGTCGCACCGGAAGTGTCGATCATCATCCCGGTGTACAACGAAGAGGCCGGGCTGGCCGCGCTGTTCGCGCGACTCTACCCGGCGCTTGACGCGCTCGGCACCGGTTATGAAGTGATCTTCATCAACGACGGCAGCCGCGACAAATCCCCCGCGCTGCTCGCCGATCAGTTCCGCGCCCGGCCCGACACGACCCGTGTGATTCTGCTGAACGGCAACTACGGCCAGCACATGGCGATTCTGGCGGGCTTCGAGCAATCGCGCGGCGAGATCGTGATCACGCTCGACGCCGACCTGCAGAATCCGCCGGAAGAAATCGGCAAGCTGGTCAACAAGATGCGCGAAGGCTACGACTACGTCGGCACGATCCGACTGCAACGCCAGGACAGCTTGTGGCGCCGCAAGGCGTCGCGCGCAATGAACCGTCTGCGCGAGCGCATCACCCGCATCAAGATGACCGACCAGGGCTGCATGCTGCGCGCGTACAGCCGGCACATCATCGACACGATCAATCGCTGCGGTGAAATCAACACCTTCATTCCGGCACTCGCGTACACGTTCTCGCAGAATCCGGTCGAGATCGAAGTCGCGCACGAAGAGCGTTTTGCCGGCGAGTCGAAGTACTCACTGTATTCGCTGATCCGTTTGAATTTCGACCTCGTCACCGGTTTCTCGGTAGTGCCGCTGCAATGGCTATCGTTCATTGGCGTGATCCTGTCGCTCGGGTCCGCGGCGCTGTTCGTGCTGCTGCTGATTCGGCGCTTTATCATCGGCGCGGAAGTGCAAGGTGTGTTCACGCTGTTCGCTGTCATCTTCTTCCTGCTTGGCGTGATCATCTTCGCGTTGGGCCTGCTGGGTGAATACATCGGCCGGATTTATCAGCAGGTGCGCGCGCGTCCGCGTTATCTGGTGCAGACGATTCTCGAGCAGCGCGACGGCACCACCGTGACCGAAGCGCCGCGTCAGGCGGTTGTGCAGGCCGTGCAGGCCGCGCCGCTGATCGATCAGGACCCAAATCCATGAAGCCGCGCGCCGTCGTTTTCGCGTATCACAACGTCGGCGTGCGCTGCCTGCAGGTGCTGCTCGCGCGTGGCGTCGACGTGGCGCTGGTCGTCACGCATGAGGACAGCCCGACCGAAAACATCTGGTTCGGCAGTGTCGCCTCGGTTGCGGCCGAGCACGGCATTCCCGTCGTCACGCCGGCCGATCCGAAGAGCCCGGAACTGCGCGGCGCGGTGAGCGCCGCGCGCCCGGACTTCATCTTCTCGTTCTACTACCGCCACATGTTGCCGGTCGACCTGCTGGCGCTCGCCGCTCGGGGCGCTTACAACATGCACGGCTCGCTTCTGCCGAAGTACCGCGGCCGCGTGCCGACCAACTGGGCGGTGATCCACGGCGAAACCGAAACCGGCGCGACGCTGCACGAAATGGCCGCCAAGCCCGACGCGGGCGCGATCATCGCGCAAACGCCGGTGCCGATCCTGCCCGACGACACCGCCGCGCAAGTGTTCGACAAGGTCACGGTGGCCGCGGAACAAACGTTGTGGCGCGTGCTCCCGGCGCTGCTTGCGGGCGAAGCGCCGCATCTGCCGAACGATCTGGCGCACGGCAGCTACTATGGCGGGCGCAAGCCTGAGGACGGCCGGATCGACTGGACGCAAGCCGCGCAGCAGGTCTACAACCTGATCCGCGCGGTCGCGCCGCCCTATCCCGGCGCGTTTACGGATCTCGAAGGTCACCGTTTCATCATCGCCCGTGCGCGTCTGGCTCAGCCCGGCGCGCTTCGCTCGGATTTGCCCCCGGGCCTGCACGTAAGCGATAATGCCGTTTTTGCGATATGCGGCGACGGTCGCTCGATCGCCATCCACGAATTGCGGCACCTGCACGACGGCAGCGAAACCGTCGTTACCCCGTCCGAATTCGCCCGGCTCATCCAAACTCCCCTCGAAACTCCCCGTTACTCATGAAAAAAGTCCTGATTCTGGGTGTGAACGGCTTCATTGGCCATCACCTGTCCAAACGCATTCTCGAAACGACCGATTGGGAAGTCTTCGGGATGGACATGCAGACCGAACGTCTGGGTGACCTGATCAACCATGAGCGGATGCACTTCTTCGAAGGCGACATCACGATCAACAAGGAGTGGGTGGAATATCACATCAAGAAGTGCGATGTGATCCTGCCGCTGGTCGCGATCGCCACGCCCGCCACGTACGTGAAGCAACCGCTGCGCGTGTTCGAACTCGACTTCGAAGCGAACCTGCCGATCGTGCGTTCGGCCGTCAAGTACGGCAAGCACCTCGTGTTCCCGTCGACCTCCGAGGTCTACGGCATGTGCACGGACGAGCAGTTCGATCCGGAAGAGTCGCAACTGTCGTACGGCCCGATCAACAAGCCGCGCTGGATCTACGCGTGCTCGAAGCAGTTGATGGACCGCGTGATCTGGGGTTACGGCATGGAAGGCCTGAACTTCACGCTGTTCCGTCCGTTCAACTGGATCGGCCCGGGCCTCGATTCGATCTACACGCCGAAGGAAGGCAGCTCGCGCGTGGTCACGCAGTTCCTCGGCCACATTGTGCGCGGCGAGAACATCAGCCTCGTGGACGGCGGCGCACAAAAGCGTGCGTTCACGGACATCGACGACGGCATCGGCGCACTGATGAAGATCATCGAAAACAAGGACGGCGTCGCCACGGGCAAGATCTACAACATTGGCAACCCGACCAACAACTTCTCGGTGCGCGAGCTCGCGCACAAGATGCTGACGCTGGCCGCCGAATTCCCGGAATACGCCGAACTGGCCAAGAAGGTGCAGCTGGTCGAAACGTCCTCGGGCGCCTACTACGGTGCGGGCTACCAGGACGTGCAGAACCGCGTGCCGAAGATCGACAACACGATGCAGGAACTCGGCTGGGCGCCGAAGTCGACCTTCGACGAAGCGCTGCGCAAGATTTTCGAAGCGTATCGTGGCCATGTCGCCGAAGCGCGCGCCCTCGTCGAACAACAATAAGGCCTGATCCTTGGCTCGTATCGTCCTGAAGATCGACGTCGACACGCTGCGCGGCACCCGCGAAGGCGTGCCGAATCTCGCGCGCATCTTCGACCGCTTCAAGGCGCGCGCCACTTTCCTCTTCAGCCTCGGGCCCGACCACACCGGTTGGGCGATGCGCCGCGTGTTGCGGCCGGGCTTTCTGAAGAAGGTGTCGCGTACCTCGGTGGTCGAACATTACGGCATCAGGCAATTGATGTACGGCGTGCTGCTGCCGGGTCCGGATATCGGCGTGAAAACTGCCGCGGAAATGCGCGCGATTCACGAGGCCGGTTTCGAATGCGGCATCCACACCTGGGACCACGTGTACTGGCAGGACAACGTGCGTTCGCAAGATCAGGAGTGGACCGAGAAGCAGATGCAGAAGAGCTTCAACCGCTTCGTCGCGATCTTCGGCGCGCCGCCCGTCACTCACGGTGCGGCGGGCTGGCAGATGAACGGACATGCGTTCGAGCAGATCGACGCGTGGGGCATGCACTACGCGTCCGACGGGCGCGGCCACTCGCCGTATCTGCCGGTAGTCGACGGCCGGCAACTATCGCACGTGCAGATGCCCACCACGCTGCCGACGCTCGACGAAGTACTGGGTGTGGATGGGGTCGACGAGCACACCGTCGCCGCATGGATGTTGAAGCACACCGAAAACAATCCGCACGATCAGGTGTTTACGCTGCACGCGGAGCTCGAAGGACAAAAGCTCGCGCCGATTTTCGAACAGCTGCTGGAAGGCTGGCGGGCGCAAGGTCATACCTTCGCGACCATGGGTGATTACTACGCCACGCTAGACCGCAGCACGCTGCCATCGTACCCTGTTACGTGGGGCGAAATTCCAGGTCGCTCCGGCGAGTTGATTGTCCAGCCCTGACTGGCCAATCTCTCGCCGGCACTGACGACCAGGCCGCGCGAGCGACCACCACACGCGCCAGTCGCCCTCCCCGAAAGCCTCGATGCCAGGCCGACGCCGCAGCAGTTGCAAGTGCAAATGCTGCGGCGTCGGCCATAACAACCGGAGAACCTCGTGCCCATCGCAGTCGACCAACCCATCCCCGACTTTACCGCCCCCGCTACCGGTGGCGAGATCACGCTGTCCAAGCTGCGGGGCAAGAAGGTGGTGCTGTATTTCTACCCGAAGGACAACACGCCGGGCTGCACGACCGAAGGTCTGCAATTCCGCGATCTCTATCCGAAGTTCAAGAAGGCTGGCGCGGAAATTCTCGGCGTGTCACGCGACAGCCTGCGCTCGCATGACAATTTCAAGGCAAAGCTCGAACTGCCGTTTCCGTTGATCTCGGACCCCGAAGAAACCTTGTGTGCGCTCTTCGGCGTCATGAAATTGAAGAAAATGTATGGCAAAGAAGTGCGTGGGATCGAACGCTCCACGTTCCTGATCGACGCCGAAGGCGTGCTGCGCCAGGAGTGGCGTGGCGTGAAAGTGCCAGGGCATGTCGATGACATTCTGGATGCTGTACAAGCGCTTTGAGGCGCGTTATATTGGGTTCCAATGAGTGCCTGTCCACCCCACACTTTTCGTCGCTGCGCCGGACTTGACGGCCGTTTTATCGGCTCCGTCGAAGTCATGAGGCGCAACGCGATAACCGAAGGCGAGCCGCTTGTCCCGTACGCCGGGGCGGCGGCTTTTTTAATTGCGCAGGGCCGTGCGTTCACTCGGCCACGCGCTTCCGTTAAGGAGCCGATCGAAAACCAGGCGAACCGGCATCTCTAGACCGAATGCGCGCCTCCGGGCGCAAACTGCGTGCGCACTCACTGGCACCGGCAGAATGCGACAGGCGGCGCACGAAATGTGACCCGATTAATTCGAGGGAAACCATGCCTTTGCCTACCCCCCCCAGCAAGCTCGGCAATCTCCTGCCGCCTGACGAATACAAGGCCAAAGCCGCCACGCCGGCGCGCTCCGCCGCGAAGAAACAGGCAGTCGGAGGGGAATCAGCAGAGTCGGCCGATTACGGCCGCGCAAACGTCGCCACACCGATGGCGCACGCCGCCAATGCCGCAACCACGTTGCGGCCCGTGCCGGCATCGTCGGCCTCCCCTGCTGCGTCCGCATCCGCCGAGCAAGCTGCACCGGCGCGTGGACGCAAATCGAAGCAGACCGCCGCATTGCTGCAACCGGTTCCCGCTGCCCGTCCGCAAGCCGAGCCGGCAGTCGTTCCTACGCCTGCGGCCAAATCGCAGCCGGTCGTCGCGCGCGCGCCAAGCGCGAAAGACCCGGCCGCCAGCACGCCCGCAGCCGTGGCACCCAGCACGCGCGGCACCAGCAAGAAGCGCGGCGCGTCCACCGACCCGCTCGAAATGCAGAAGCTTTTCGTGCTCGACACGAACGTGCTGATGCACGATCCAAGCTGCCTGTTCCGTTTCGAGGAACACGACGTCTATCTGCCGATGATGACGTTGGAAGAACTCGACAACCACAAGAAGGGCATGTCCGAAGTCGCGCGTAACGCTCGCCAGGTGAGCCGTACGCTGGACGCGTTGGTGGCGAACGCCGGCAACATCTCGGACGGCATTTCGCTGGCGCGTCTCGGCAGCCGTGAGGCGTCCGGGCGCCTGTACTTCCAGACCAAGCTCAACGCCATCGAGCCGGTCGAAGGTCTGCCGGATGGCAAGGCCGACAACCAGATTCTCGGCGTGGTGCGGGCGTTGCAGCGCGACCGGATGGATCGCCAGGTCGTGCTGGTGTCGAAAGACATCAACATGCGCATCAAGGCACATGCGCTCGGTCTGCCCGCGGAAGACTACTTCAACGACCAGGTGCTCGAAGACAGTGATCTGCTGTACTCGGGCATCCGTGCGCTGCCCCAGGATTTCTGGACCAAGCACGCGAAGGGCATGGAGAGCTGGCAGGACACGAAAACCGGCACGACGTATTACCGCGTGACGGGACCGCTCTGCGCCTCGATGCTGGTCAACGAGTTCGTCTATCTGGAGCCGCAGAACGGCGAGCCGACATTTCATGCGCTGGTGCGCGAGCTGAACGGCAAGACGGCGCTGCTGCAAACCTTGCGCGACTACGGCCACCACAAGAACAACGTGTGGGGCATCACGGCGCGCAATCGCGAGCAGAACTTCGCGCTGAACCTGTTGATGAATCCGGAGATCGACTTCGTTACGCTGCTGGGTCAGGCCGGTACCGGCAAGACGCTGGTCGCGCTCGCGGCTGGTCTTGCCCAGGTGCTCGACGACAAGCGCTACAACGAGATCATCGTGACGCGCGCCACGGTGCCGGTCGGTGAAGACATCGGCTTCCTGCCGGGTACGGAAGAGGAAAAAATGCAGCCGTGGATGGGTGCATTCGACGACAACCTCGAAGTCCTGCAGAAAACCGACGACGCCGCCGGCGAATGGGGCCGCGCCGCGACTCAGGAACTGATCCGCTCGCGCCTGAAGGTCAAGAGCATGAACTTCATGCGCGGCCGTACGTTCGTGGACAAGTACCTGATCATCGACGAGGCGCAAAACCTGACGCCGAAGCAGATGAAGACGCTGGTCACGCGAGCGGGTCCGGGCACGAAGATCATCTGTCTCGGCAATATCGCGCAGATCGATACGCCGTACCTGACGGAAGGCAGTTCGGGCCTGACGTACGTGGTCGACCGCTTCAAGGGCTGGGCGCACAGCGGGCATGTGACGCTGGCGCGCGGCGAGCGTTCGCGCCTGGCGGATTACGCGTCGGAGATCCTTTAAGTTTCAATGCTTTAGCTTCGGCTAGAAGCCGCGTCCGGGTCAGCCCGGACGCGGCTTTTTTATTGGGCACGCGTTCCCGCTGGGCAACACTTAGCGCGCAAACTTCAAGTAAGTTATCAAGAATTCTTGCCTGAGCCAGGTTCGGCGGGCTACCATCCCGACATCGTCCGCCATTAAACGAGCGTTTACCGCTCCCTTCGTCTTCATGCGCCGACTCGCCTTTTCGCTGCTGACCGTTTTGCTGCTCGCCGCTTGCGCCGGCGCGCCGCAAAAGACGTCGCGCGGGCCGGGTTCATCTGTCGTGGTTACGAACGGCGCTTATCATGCGCCGCCGCCGGGCTTCCCGAATTTCGTCGACCACAGCATCGGGCGCGAGGAAATCTCGATCCAGGCGATGAGTCTGGTCGGCATTCCATACCGCTGGGGTGGTAATACGCCTGATAGCGGCTTTGATTGCAGCGGATTGGTTCGCTATGTCGTGTCGCGCGCCGCTTCCGTGAATCTGCCTCGGACTACCGCGGATATGAGCGGCCGCGGCGAATCCATCGAACCGGATGAAATTGCGCCGGGCGATCTGATTTTCTTCAACACCACCGGACGCGCGCATTCGCACGTCGGCATTTATGTGGGCAAGCTGCGCTTCGTCAACGCGCCGTCGACAGGTGGCACCGTGCGGCTCGACTACCTGACCAATCCCTATTGGGCCAAGCGCTTCGACGGTATTCGTCGGGTCGCAGCGCCGGCTGCGACACCGGCGCCGTTCGATACGCCGAGCTATCAGGCTGCGGCGCCTCAACCCGAGCGTGTTGCGCCGGTGGCTCAGACTCAGGCTCAGGCACCGGCTTATGCGGGTGTCGCGGTGGCGGCGCAAGCGTCGAGCTACTCGGCGAATTCTGCGGCGACGCGGCCTTCGGGGTATGCGGGAGCCCCTGTTGCGGCGGAAGCTTCGAGTTATACCGCGGACCCTGTGGCGCCACAGCAAACGGCGCGTGTCGCGGCGACCACTCGTCCGCCGCTGACT
The DNA here is from genome assembly GCF_030464795.1 of Paraburkholderia sp. SECH2. NCBI lineage: Bacteria > Pseudomonadati > Pseudomonadota > Betaproteobacteria > Burkholderiales > Burkholderiaceae > Paraburkholderia > Paraburkholderia sp. SECH2. The sequence goes on along the minus strand of NZ_JALPRH010000004.1, from coordinate 25,728 downwards.
GCAAGCGGTCAACCTACGGTGGCCGCGGCTGCGGCACCGCTAGCTGATCCGTTCGAACCCCCGCCGCCTGGTATGAGCGCCGCGCAGATGCAAGCGCGTGCGGCAGGCGCGGTGTCTCCCGGGTCTGTGTCGGCCGCTCAGGCGAATACGTATGACGCTGCTGCCGGCACAGTGAATCAACAGACGGCGGTTGCGCGTACTGAACCGCCAACGGTTACAGCTCGTACGCCTGATCCGATCGACGCCGCTGCCGATGCATTCGAGCCTCCTCCACCCGCTTCAGTTGCTGTGCGCCAGGCCCAGCAAGCTCGTCAAGCCGATGGAAACGCAGGCGTGCAGATCATGCGCGCCTCGACCGCATCGCGTGGCATCCCTGCCCCCACGCAAACCACCGACGACCCGATCGCACGCTTCGCCAACGGCAGTTACTAACGATTCAGTCAGTGGCGCGTGACGTATGGCTCGTTACTCATAGCGATGGCCGTACCGCCCGAATTCAGTCTCCCGGTAGCACCCACACTCCTCACCTCGACCCTGTCCATCCCCGCTGCGCTGCCGATCTGCTATCGTCATCGATATTCTTCCGACAGCGGGTGATAACGATGGATCTCGGGCTGAATGACAAGGTGGTGTTAATCACGGGCGGCAGCAAAGGGATCGGGTTCGCCTGCGCCCGGGCGTTCGCCCTCGAGGGCGCAAAAGTCGCGATCGTTTCGCGCGACCCCGCCAATCTCGCGCGCGCGTACGAACAGTTGAAGCAGGAAGGTCTGCACGTGCATCGCACCCGCGCCGACCTGCACGAACCGCACAGTGCCGCGGACATCGTCGAGGAAGTCAGCACCGCCGTCGGGCCCATCGACGTGTTGATCAACAGCGCCGGCGCTGCCCGTCGCTATGACCCGGAAACGCTGGACGCCGACGCGTTCCGCGCGACCATGGAAGCCAAGTATTTCCCCTACATCTACCCGCAGCAGGAAGTGCTGCGGCGCATGGCCGAGCGCGTCAAGGCCGGCGACGGCGGCGCACCCGGCACGATCGTCAACATCATCGGCATGGGCGGCAAAATCGCTAGCGATATCCATATCGCCGGTGGCGCCGCCAATGCCGCGCTGATGCTGGCCACTGTCGGCCTCGCCCACTACTACGCGCGCTACGGCATCCGCATCAACGCGATCAATCCGGGTTCGACACTGACCGAACGCGTCGAGGAAGCGGTCAGGCTGGAAGCGTCGCAGCAAGGCATCGAAAACGCGGACGCGCTGGCGCGCGGGCAGGCCAAGGTGCCGCTCGGACGCTATGCAAAACCGGAGGAAATCGCTGATGTCGCGCTGTTTCTGGCGAGCCGCCGCGCGAGCTATGTGACGGGCGCAATCGTCCCGATGGATGGAGGCAGCACGCCGCTGATCTGAGCGGCGCGCTTTTTTTGCAGCTTTAGGGGTGTGAGGCCCGGTGCTTGTGGCGTCGGGCTCCGAGACAGAGCTTTGAAGCCTGAAAACGCGCGGACGGCCTTCGCCGTCCGCACCGCATTTACAGGAAGCGGTGGCCGAGCCACCAGGCAGCCGCGGAGAGCGCTGCGGAGGCCGGGATCGTCAGAATCCACGCCCAGACGATGTTGCCCGCCACCCCCCAACGCACCGCACTCAACTTCTGCGTCGCGCCGACACCGACGATCGCGCCGGTAATCGTATGCGTGGTGGACACCGGAATGCCGAGCCACGACGCGGTGAAGAGCGTAATCGCCCCACCCGCCTCGGCGCAAAAACCGCCGACCGGCTTCAGCTTGGTGATCTTCTGGCCCATCGTGCGGACAATCCGCCAGCCGCCGAACAACGTACCAACGCCCATCGAGAGATAGCAGCCACCGATTACCCACAGCGGCGGTGCATCGGCAATCGACGAGGCGTAGCCGGTCGCGATCAGCAACATCCAGATAATGCCGATGGTCTTCTGTGCATCGTTACCGCCGTGGCCAAGGCTGTACAAGCCTGCGGACACCAGTTGCAGACGACGGAAGCGCCGGTCGACCTTGCTCGGTGGCGTGCGGAAATAGATCCACGACACCGCCAGCATGAAGAACGAGCCGAGCACGAAACCGAGCAGCGGCGAGATGAAAATGAAGGCAACCGTCTTCATCAACCCGTCGATATTGAGCGAACCCCAGCCCGACTTGGCGAGCGCCGCGCCCACCAGCCCGCCGATCAGCGCATGCGACGAGCTGGACGGAATACCGTAATGCCACGTGATGATGTTCCAGCCGATCGCCCCGACCAGCGCGCCGAAAATGACGTAGTGGTCGACGATATTCGGATCGATCGTGCCCTTGCCGACCGTCTGCGCCACCTTCAGGTGGAACACGAAATACGCGATAACGTTGAATGCCGCGGCGAAAGCCACGGCCTGCTGCGGCTTCAGCACGCCGGTCGACACGACCGTGGCGATCGAATTCGCCGCGTCGTGGAAGCCGTTCATGAAGTCGAAAATCAGCGCGACGGCGACCAGGCCGGCAACGACCCAGATAGCGAGTTGTATCGATTGCATTATGCGTTTTCCAGCACGATGCCTTCGATGATGTTCGCCACGTCCTCACACTTGTCGGTGATCGTTTCGAGCAGTTCGTAAATCGCCTTCAGCTTGATCAGCGTCTTGACGTTGTCTTCTTCGCGGAAAAGCTTCGACATCGCCGAGCGCAGCACGCGGTCGGCTTCCGATTCCAGACGGTCGATGTCTTCGCACGCCTTCAGGATCTGGCTCGCCTGCTTCATGTCCGACAGCAGGCTGACGGCGAACTGCACACGCTCGGAGGTGGCCGTGCAGATATGCGCCAACTGGCTCGCCTCGGAGGTCACCGCCTGCACGTCGTACAGCGAGATAGCGGTGGCGACGTCCTCCATCAGATCGAGGATGTCGTCCATCGTGGTGATCAGCTTGTGGATCTCGTCGCGGTCGAGCGGCGTGATGAAGGTCTTGTGCAGCAGGTCGATGGTTTCGTGCGTGAGCTTGTCAGCGGCCTTTTCGGCCTTCTGCACGTTTTGCTTGTGGGTCTCGGCGTCCTGCAGGTTGTCGATCAGCAGTTCGAGTTCGCGGCTTGCTGAGACGATGCACGTTGCGTGCGCATTGAAAATTTCAAAGAACTTGCCCTCGGTGGGCATGAATCGACCGAACATTGGGATCCCGAAAATTGGTCACATTATGGCTGACATAAAACCGCCACATTGTACCGTTCCGGGATCGATGCCGCACTTTTGAAAGCACCGTTACAACAGTCCCAACAGTTATCTCCGCAGTTGTGTCTCTACTCGCTGTAGAAATTCTGCGCGCCGGCAAAATTGTCGAACTTCGTGAATTGGCCGTGGAACGTGAGCCGAACAGGGCCGATCGGACCATTCCGCTGTTTGCCGATGATAATCTCCGCGGTGCCCTTGTCGGGGCTGTCCGGGTTGTAGACCTCATCGCGGTAAATGAACAGAATGACGTCCGCATCCTGCTCGATAGCGCCGGATTCACGCAAGTCGGACATGATCGGCCGCTTGTTCGGGCGCTGTTCGAGACCCCGATTGAGCTGCGACAAGGCGATCACGGGTACGTCGAGTTCTTTGGCGAGACTCTTCAGCGAACGCGAGATTTCCGAGATTTCGGTCGCACGGTTTTCACCCGACGACGAACCGCTCATCAGCTGCAAATAGTCGATGATGATCAGGCCCAGCTTGCCGCACTGGCGCGACAGTCGACGCGCGCGCGAGCGCAGTTCCATCGGGTTCAAACCGCCGGTTTCGTCGATGAAAATCTGCGCCTCGCTCATTTTCTGCACCGCGTGCGTGAGCTTCGGCCAATCCTCGTCAGTCAGGCGCCCAGTCCGCATACGGTGCTGGTCGAGCCGGCCGACCGAGCCCAGCATACGCATGGTGAGCTGCGAGCCCGGCATTTCCATGGAGAACACGGCGACCGGCAGGCCATACTCGACCGCCACATACTCGCCGACGTTCATCGAAAACGCCGTCTTACCCATCGACGGGCGCCCTGCCACGATGATCAGCTCGCCGCCGTGCATGCCCGAAGTCATGCGATCCAGATCGACGAAGCCAGTCGGCGTGCCCGTCACATCGCTCGGATTGGCGGTGTGATACAGCGTGTCGATCCGCTCGACCACCTCGGTCAAAAGGGGCCCGATTTCCAGGAAGCCCTGCGTGCCACGCGCGCCGTCTTCAGCAATCGAAAACACCTTCGATTCGGCCTCGTCCAGCAGCTGGCGGACTTCCTTGCCCTGCGGGTTGAAAGCGTCGGCAGAAATTTCGTCGGCCACTGATACGAGACGGCGCAGCACCGCGCGATCGCGCACGATTTCCGCATAGCGGCGGATATTGGCCGCGCTCGGCGTGTTCTGCGCCAGCGCGTTCAGGTACGCCAGACCGCCGACCTCTTCCGCCTTGCCCGAGGTGCCGAGCGCCTCGTACACGGTAATCACGTCGGCCGGACGCGTCGCCGCGATCAGCTTGCCGATGTGCTCGAAAATGATGCGGTGGTCGTATCGGTAAAAATCGCTCTGCGACAGGAAGTCGGCGATGCGGTCCCATGCCGCGTTGTCGAGCAGCAGGCCGCCCAGCACCGACTGCTCGGCTTCGATCGAATGCGGCGGGACTTTCAGCGACTCGATTTGGGGATCTTTGGACGGTGCGTTCATGGAGAGGAATTATCGGGTAAATCGAGCGCGGGCGGGCAAGGGAAAAACTAAAAAAACGGGCAACAAAAAAGGCAGGGGCCGGTCACCCGGCCCCTGCCTTTTGCCAGCAACAACCTGGCAGATGCTAACTGATGCTTAGACGTGTTCGCCGATCACAGCCACGTTGACATCGACGAGAACGTCGGTGTGCAGCGAGATCTGAACAGCGTGGTCGCCAACCAGCTTCAGCGGGCCTTCCGGCAGACGCACTTGCGCCTTTTCCACTGCGAAGCCTTGCTTGACCAGTGCGTCAGCGATGTCCGCGTTCGTCACCGAACCGAACAGACGGCCGTCGACGCCAGCCTTCTGGTTGATCTGAACTGTCGAGCCTGCCAGCTTTTCGCCTTGAGCTTGAGCGGCAGCCAGCTTTTCAGCGGCGATCTTTTCCAGTTCTGCACGGCGAACTTCGAATTCGGCCAGGGCTTCCTTCGTTGCACGGCGAGCTTGCTTGTTCGGGATCAGGAAGTTACGTGCGTAACCGTCCTTGACCTTCACGATATCGCCCAGGTTGCCCAGATTGACGACTTTTTCCAGAAGAATAATTTGCATTCGGATACTCCTTATCGCGTCGTCGGGTTAGGCCTTGTGCTGGTCGGTGTACGGCACCAGCGCGAGGAAACGTGCGCGCTTGATTGCCGTGTCCAGCTGGCGTTGATAGTGCGACTTCGTACCCGTGAGACGCGCCGGCGTGATCTTGCCGTTTTCGCCGATGAAGTCCTTCAGCGTTTCGAGGTCCTTGTAGTCGATGTGATCGACGCCAGCGGCCGTGAAACGGCAGAACTTCTTGCGCTTGAAGAGCGGATTTTGTTGCTGACGACGCTTGTCGAATTTCTTACCAGTCGGGCGGGGCATGTTCAGTCCTTTCCAATGTCCTGCAATTCTGTGATGTGAAATACCAGAGTTCTTGCGTTGCGGTGCTTTTTCGCCAGAAAGCCTGTGAAGAGCGTTTCCACGCCCATCTGACAGCCTTCCAGCTTACCGCTCGCCTCACCTGCGGCTACCGCCTGCATGGTCAGTTCGACTTGCCGCGCAATGCCGGCTTCGACGACTTCCGTGCGGTGGTGCAACGTGCAGCCTGCAATCGGAACGCCGGCGGGGGTATACCGCACCGGTTCGCGTTCAACGACGCTGGCCGTAAGTTGCAGCCGATTCATGTAGCCTTTGGCGAGAGCGACGCTTTCGTCTGGTAGCTTAAATAGTGTGTCTTAAGCCTGCGCTTCGGACGGTTGCGTAGCAGCCGACTTCTTGGCTTCTTCGCGCTGCACTTCCTTCATCATCGGCGACGGGCCGGTTTCGGCCTTCTTCATCTTGACGATCAGGTGACGCAGAACCGCGTCATTGAACTTGAATGCGTGTTCCAGCTCGTCGAGCGTGGTTTGGTCGCATTCGATGTTCATGCAGACGTAGTGAGCCTTCGCGAGTTTCTCGATCATGTAGGCCAGTTGGCGACGGCCCCAGTCTTCGATACGGTGGATCTGGCCACCGTGCGAGGTGATCGTGCTCTTGTAACGCTCGATCATGGCGGGCACTTGCTCGCTCTGATCGGGGTGCACAATAAAGACGATTTCATAATGACGCATACACACTCCTTGTGGACTTGTGGATTAGAGCCACCCGGGCGTCTGAACCGGTGTGGCAAGTGAGAAGCCGAAGAGTGTAACCCGATTAGGGCCGGGTTGCAAGATATCCCGTTAATCTGGAACGTGAATCGGGTGTGTTTTCAAGGGTTTAGGACGAAGCGGATAAACGGGGACAAACGGGAACACAAGGCCGCCACGCGTGCACGCCCGGAAAATCACTCCCGGAGCGCGCACACGAAGCCCGCTCAACCGCCTTCGGTCTGCTCGCTGCCGCCCGCCAGACGGGCTTTCAGCGCCTTTTCGAGCCCACTGAGCGCATCCGGCGCGGCGTCGGTGACCGCCCACCAGGTCATCCCCTGCGCGTTCCAGTGCGCAAGCGAGTAACCCTCGCGGGTCTGCGCCATCGAAAGCCCGGCCGCGGCTTCTGGTCCAGCATCGGCGGAGCGCACTTCCGGAAACACGTAGACGTCGATGATGTGCTTCTGATAGCGGTACACCAGCACCGCCACCCGCTGATGCGCGATGTAATCCAGACGGCCGCCTTCAAGCGGAAAACCGCTCGCCGCGAGGTCCTCGACCGGCGGCGAATAGTCGATCCGGCCGTTGAACCACGGCTTGACCGTGTGCCGGTCAGTCGAAATGACGTCGATGTCGTGGCCGGACATTTGCGCCCGCACATGGCTTTCGACCAGTTCATCGGAGAACCCGCCACCTTGCGCGGGACGATGCTGGCTCATGGTCACGCCCACCGCCACCGCACCAAGCGCGACCACCAGCGCGACGAGCCAGCCCTGCCCGATCATTGCCCCTGAGCCTGAGCCTACGCCGCCGCCCGGCCGCCCCATCGCACCTTGCGGACGCAGCCAGCCATTCAGCCAGTTCCCCAACCAGCTTCGCTTCGGCCTCGGCTGTGCCGTGGCCCGCGGGGCTTCGACGGGCTCGTCAGCGGCCACGTCACCCTCCGGGAGGGCAGCAAGAATCCGCGCCCGCAGGGCATCCGGCGCCCTGTAATAAGGCTGTGCGCGCAGCGAGGCGCTCAACGTATGCAGGTTTTCGCTTTCGCGCCGGCAGGCGTCGCAGCTCTCGATGTGCTGCTGGACGCGCTGTGCATCCGGCGCGGGCAATTCGTGGTCGGCGTTCGCATCGAGGAGCGGCCGCGCTTCGTTACAGTCCATCTGGCGTCTCCTGAGTTAAGCCGGCAGCACTCGCGCCGGGGTTGTTGGATGGACGGCCGTTGGAGGCCGCCCGGAGTGGTGTGACGGAAGCCGTGGGCGCCGCAGAGGCCCCCGGCGGTGTTGCTCGCGGCGGACTTCCACCTCCCGGAAGGCCACCACCCTGCTTCGCCATCAGCAGCGTGGCCAGCTTGCGCCTGCCCCGCGCGAGTCGCGACATTACCGTGCCGATCGGCACATCGGCGACCATCGCGATCTCCCGGTAACCCATTTCTTCAAGCTCCCGCAGGATCAGCACCTCCCGATACTCGACCGGCAACTGCGCCAGCGCCTCGTGCACGAGCTTCGTGTCTTCGTCGCGGATCAGGAGCGTCTGCGGATCCGCGCCGCCCGCGCTCCAGCCGTCGAACGTCGCCTCGTCCATGGTGTCGTCGAACTCGACCACCTCGTGCGACGACGCGCGCCGCCGCCATTCCGTGTACCAGGTGCGGCGCACGATCGCCAGCAGCCACGGCCGCGCGGAGTCGCCACGGAACGTGTCGAAGAAACGAAACGCGCGCATGAATGCTTCCTGCACGACGTCGTCGGCATCGTTGGCGTTACCGCACAGCCAGCGCGCAAGGTTGTACGCGGCGTCGAGATGCGGGAGCGCCAATTCCTGAAAACGGCGGTTCCTCGCTGCATCGGCGCCATCGTGCGCGCGGGCGGCATTTGAATCGGGTTGACCCACCTCGGCCCTCCGGGCATTGCGGCTAAGCTATTGACTCGTCATCCAACATGACCGGCTGCATACCAAGTTTATTCCCGGCTTCGCGTGAAATCCGCGAAAAATTACCGTCAGCCCGCACTCAGTAAGTCGGACGATTCCAGTAATCCTCGCTGGCATACACCTCTTTCAGGTAGTCGATGAAGTAGCGCACCTTGGCCGGCACGTAACGCTGCTGCGGATAGACCGCCAGAATGTCGTAGTCGGGCAGCGCGTATTCATCCAGCACGGTTTCCAGTTCGCCGCGCGCCAGTTGCTGCTGGATTTCCCACGTGGAGCGCCAGCCGAGCCCGAGCCCTTCTGACACCCAGCGGTGCAACAACTCGCCGTCGTTGCAGTCGAGCGTGCCGCCTACCCGCACCGTCGCTAGTTTGCCGTTGCGGCGGAAGTACCAGCCGCGGTTCTGGCCGCCTTGCAAGTTGAACGCGAGGCAATTGTGCTGCGGCAGATCTTCGAGTGTTTTGGGTTTGCCGTATTTCTTGAAATATTCCGGCGTACCGCACACCACGCGCCGGTTCGACGCCAGCTTTACCGCGACGAAATTAGGATCGACCGCGCCGCCGATCCGGATCGACAAGTCGTACCCCTCGCGTACCAGGTCCACGACCCGATCGGTCAGGTTGAACGACACCTGCAATTCCGGCTTATCCGCGAGAAAAGCCGGCGCAAGCGGCGCAACATGTTTGCGCCCGAACGCGGCCGGCGCCGACACGATCAGATGACCGTTCACCGCGCGCCGTCCGGCGCTCAATTCGTTTTCCGCCTGATCCCACTCGGTGAGCAGGCCACGGCAGCGCTCGAGAAACGCCGCGCCTTCTTCGCTGACCACGAGGCGCCGCGTTGAGCGGTACATCAGTTTCACGCCGAGGCGCTTTTCAAGCGCGTCGATGCGGCGCCCGAGAATCACCGGCGACACCCCCTCCTCCAGCGCCGCGGCCGCGAGGCTGCCCGCATCGGCGACGCGCACGAAAGTTTCGATTTGTTTGAAGCGGTCCATTTTTGTCTCCGGTCCCACGCAAGCGGGTTGCAACCGCCTTATGCCCCTCTCCTACCACCAGGCCCATTCCATACTTTTTGTTTCGAAATAAGCGACCCGGACTGATCTTATCAAACCTTTAGGTGAAGCCTACAGTTCGATCAACACCTTTGGTTTGCATATCCGTCAGCGAATTCGTCAGCCAACCTATTCGCCCACCCCAGACATTCAGGAGACATTCATGGCCAAGATGAGAGCCGTCGACGCAGCCGTGCTGGTGCTCGAAAAAGAAGGCATCAACACCGCATTCGGCGTTCCGGGCGCAGCAATCAACCCGTTCTACTCGGCCATGCGCAAAGCAGGCAGCATCAGCCATGTGCTGGCGCGTCACGTCGAAGGTGCGTCGCACATGGCCGAAGGCTATACGCGCGCCCAGCCGGGCAACATCGGTGTGTGTATCGGCACCTCGGGCCCCGCCGGCACCGACATGATCACCGGTTTGTACTCCGCTCAGGCCGACTCGATTCCTATTCTGGCTATCACGGGCCAGGCGCCGCGTGCGCGTCTGTACAAGGAAGACTTCCAGGCCGTCGATATCGAATCGATCGCCAAGCCCGTCACCAAGTGGGCCGTCACCGTGCGCGAACCGGCGCTGGTGCCGCGCGTGTTCCAGCAGGCTTTCCATCTGATGCGCTCGGGCCGTCCGGGTCCGGTGCTGGTCGACCTGCCGATCGACGTGCAGCTCGCCGAAATCGAATTCGACATCGACACGTACGAGCCGCTGCCGGTCTACAAGCCGAAAGCGACCCGCAAACAGATCGAAGCCGCGTTGAAGCTTTTGAATGACGCTGAAAAGCCGTTGATCGTTTCGGGTGGCGGCGTGCTGAACGCAGCCGCTGAAGACCTGCTGGTTGAATTCGCCGAAACCGTCGGCGTGCCGGTGATCCCGACGCTGATGTCGTGGGGCGCGATTCCCGACGACCATCCGCTGATGGCCGGCATGGTCGGCTTGCAAACCTCGCACCGCTACGGCAACGCGACGATGCTCGCCTCCGACTTCGTGCTCGGCATCGGCAACCGCTGGGCGAACCGTCACACGGGCAGCGTCGAGGTTTACACCAAGGGCCGTAAGTTCGTGCACGTGGACATCGAGCCGACGCAGATCGGCCGCGTGTTCGGCCCGGACCTCGGCATTGTGTCGGACGCGAAGTTCGCGCTCGAACTGTTCGTTGAAGTGGCGAAGGAATGGAAGGCTGCCGGCAAGCTGAAGGACCGCAGCGCATGGGTTGCCGATTGCCAGCAACGCAAGCGGACGATGCATCGCAAGACGCACTTCGACAACGTGCCGATGAAGCCGCAGCGCGTGTACGAAGAAATGAACCAGGTGTTCGGCCGCGATACCTGCTACGTGAGCACGATCGGTTTGTCGCAGATCGCCGGCGCGCAATTCCTGCACGTCTACAAGGCGCGCAACTGGATCAACTGCGGCCAGGCAGGCCCGCTCGGCTGGACGATCCCGGCAGCGCTCGGCGTGCGTGCAGCAGACCCGCAACGTCCGATCGTCGCACTCTCGGGCGACTACGACTTCCAGTTCATGATCGAAGAGCTGGCAGCCGGCGCGCAATTCAAGCTGCCGTATGTGCATGTGGTGGTGAACAACTCGTACCTCGGCTTGATTCGCCAGGCGCAGCGCGCATTCGATATGGACTTCTGCGTGCAGCTCGGCTTCGAGAACATCAACTCGCCGGAAACGAACGGCTACGGCGTGGACCACGTCGCGGTTGCCGAAGGCCTGGGTTGCAAGGCGATCCGCGTGTTCAAACCGGAAGAACTCAAGCCGGCCCTGCTGAAAGCGCAATCGATGCTCTCCGAGTTCAACGTGCCGGTGATCGTCGAAGTGATCCTCGAACGTGTGACCAACATTTCGATGGGCACCGAAATCGACGCGATCAACGAGTTCGAAGAACTGGCCGAGAAGCGCGAAGACGCGCCGACGGCAATCAGCATGCTCGACTGAGCTTTCCGACTTTGCAGTAGATGAGCGCGATTCAGCGGCGTAGCCGTTCAACGCCACTGAATCGCCTCATGAAGTTATTCCACTGACCGACCAGCGAGACAAAAAGCACCATGCCGAAATTTGCAGCGAATCTCACCATGCTGTTCAACGAAGTCCCGTTCCTCGACCGCTTTGCGGCAGCGTCGGACGCGGGCTTCAACGCCGTCGAATTCCTGTTTCCGTATCCGTATCAGATCGCCGAATTGAGCGAGCGTCTGCAGCAGAACCGTTTGAAACTCGTGTTGCACAACCTGCCCGCGGGCAACTGGGAAGCGGGTGAACGCGGCATCGCATGCCTGCCGGATCGTGTGGGCGAGTTTCAGGAAGGTGTCGGCCGCGCGATCGAATATGCGAGCGCCCTGAAGGTGCCGCAACTGAATTGCCTCGTCGGTATTCCGACTGCGGGCGTCGATGCAGACAAGGCGCGCTCGACGATCGTCGACAATCTGCGCTTCGCCGCGGGCGAACTGAAAAAAGCCGGCATCAAGCTGCTGGTCGAGCCGTGCAATTCGTACGACATCCCTGGCTTCGCGTTGAACCGTTCGGGCGAAGGCCTCGACGTGATTCGCGCGGTGGGCTCGGACAATCTGTTCCTGCAATACGACATCTATCACATGCAACGGATGGAAGGCGAACTCGCGGCAACGATCAAGAAGAATCTGCCGCAGATCGCGCACATCCAGCTCGCCGACAACCCGGGCCGCAACGAACCGGGCACCGGCGAAATCAACTACCCGTTCCTGTTCGACCTGCTCGACTCGCTCGGCTACGCAGGCTACGTCGGTTGCGAATACAAGCCGCGCACGACCACCGCCGCCGGCCTCGGCTGGGTACAGAGCGTGGCCGGGCAAACCCGCGGCGCAGCCCACGCCGCTGCCTGATCGACTCATCGATCGGCTAGGCACATCACCCCAAACAACACTGGAGATTTAGACACATGGCAAAGATCGGTTTCATCGGCCTCGGCATCATGGGCGCGCACATGGCGCGCAACCTCATCAAGGGCGGTCATTCGCTGTTCGTGAATGGCGCTTATCCGGTGCCGGAAGATCTGAGCAAGACGACCACCGTGGTCGCCAATTCGACCGCTGTCGCCCAAGCTGCCGACATCGTCATCATCATGGTGCCGGACACGCCTGACGTCGCTAACGTGCTGTTCGCGGACGACGGCGTCGCCGCGGGCCTCACGCAGGGCAAGCTGGTGATCGACATGAGCTCGATCTCGCCGCTCGACACGCAAGCCTTTGCGAAGAAGATCAACGCGCTGGGCGTCGACTACCTGGATGCGCCGGTCTCGGGCGGCGAAGTCGGCGCGCGTGAAGCATCGCTGACGATCATGGTCGGCGGTCCGGAAAAAGCCTTTGCTCTCGCCAAGCCGCTGTTCGAACTGATGGGCAAGAACATCTCGCTGATCGGCGACAACGGCGCGGGCCAAACGTGCAAGGTCGCGAACCAGATCATCGTCGCACTGAACATCGAAGCGGTGGCTGAAGCCCTGCTGTTCGCGTCGCGCTCGGGTGCCGATCCGGAACGTGTGCGCAAGGCATTGATGGGCGGCTTCGCTTCGTCGCGCATTCTCGAAGTGCATGGCGAGCGTATGACCAAGCGTAAGTTCGACCCGGGCTTCCGCATCGAATTGCACCAGAAGGATCTGAACCTCGCACTCGACGGCGCACGCAAGCTGGGTATCGCCCTGCCGCATACGGCGAGCGCGCAGCAACTGTTCAGCGTATGCGCGGCGAATGGCGGCAAGGCATGGGATCACTCGGCCATGGTGCGCGCGCTCGAAATCATGGCGAACTACGAAGTCGCGCAAGCGCCGGGTAGCGAAGCCAAGGCAGCTTAAGCAACAACAAGGTTGCCGTGACGGTTGCGATTTCAACGTGACCGACGTGGCAACCGCAGGTGGGGCGCCCGGTTCGTCGTGCGGCATGCATGGCGGAACGGGCAAATCGTGCCGCTCTGGGCTGAGAGCGGCAAGTGGGGTCCGCAGCGGCACCCGGCGGCGCCGGGGAAGCCTTGGTCGGTCAGACGTCGTCGTCGGGTGTCCGGCTGTCGGATTTCAAATTTATGCGTTTTCCGCCAATCTCTCGCAGCGGCTGCATCATGCATGCCGCCTGCCAGTACCTCTCAATGCAGGTCTCCTCGCACGTGTGCTCGCAAGTCCGCTTGCATTTGCTTGCAACTCCGCGCCCGCGGCACGACCTTTTTTGACACATCCCTCCCCGCTTTTCTCCTACACTCGTTGAGTCTGGTTGCGCGCGTATCAGCGTTCACGTGCGGCTTGCCGATCATCGCGGCACATGTGCTCCGTTTCATTCGCCCGATTCGCAACCAGAGTTCAACCCGTGAGCGGAATGTGCTTGCGCCGGTAACCCCTCTGCAAAGGATTCAGCATGAGCATTTTTGGTGACATCGTAAACAAGCTCTTCGGCAAAGCGAAGCCCGACCAGCCTGCGCCTGCGGTTGAGCCGACACCGGATCCGGCAGCGGCACAAGCTGCCGCACCAGACGCTGCGCCGGCACCGCCGCCGCTGACTGACGTCGACGTCGCGGTCGTCATGGACCAGTTCGTGAGTGAGAGCGGGCAAACGTTGAACTGGCGCACGTCGATCGTCGACACGCTGAAAGCGCTCGGCGTCGACAGCAGCCTCGAGCATCGTAAGCAACTCGCCCAGGAACTGAAGTACAGCGGCGACACGAACGATTCGGCGAGCATGAACATCTGGCTGCACAAACAGGTGATGCAAGCGCTGGCGGCGAACGGCGGGAAGTTGCCTCCGGATCTGGCGTCCTAAATGCTTGCCCGCGTCGCCTGTTTCCGGCGATAGCGATCAACGTTAAGCTGAAACGACAACGCGGCGCTCCGGTCAATGACCTGGGCGCCGCGTTGTCATTCAAGCTTCATGTGCGGGACACGGTTCTGACTTCGAACCGGGCCGCCCGCGTTAAATCAATCAGTACGTATCGAAAGTCTTCTGCAACGCCACCGGCCCTGTGCCGCCCGCGGCCAATGCCAGCATCAGCAGCACGCGCGCCTTGTACGGATTCAGCGAACCTGCGCTAACGAAACCGAGCGCGTCGTCGGCGGCCGCGCCGTTGCGCATCACATGCCCCGAACCCACGCGCGACGCTCGCACCACCACGACGCCTTGCGAAGCGGCATCGGCCAGCGCCTGCTGCACCGAAGCGTGAATCGAGCCGTTACCCGTGCCTGCCACGACGATACCGCGCACACCAGCGGCGACCAACGCATCCACGGCAATGCGCGAAACGCCCGCGTAGCTCACGACGATCTCCACATGCGGCCACTTCGCGCCGATCACGAATTCGGTTGCGAGCGTATGCGGACGCACCACGCTGCGCTGGAATTCGACGCGACCGTCCTGCACCCAGCCGAGCGCGCCGATATCCGGAGACTGGAAGGCATCGACTGCATACGTGCTCGTCTTGACCACGTCGCGTGCGCTGTGAATCTTGTTGTTGAACGCCACCAGCACGCCCTGCCCGCGCGAACCCGCGTGCGCCGCAACCGTCACGGCGTTCAGCAGATTCAGCGGACCATCGGCGGACAGCGCCGACGCCGGGCGCATGGCGGCGGTCAGCACGACCGGCTTGTCCGACTTGATCGTCAGATGAAGCAGATAGGCGGTTTCTTCGAGTGTATCGGTGCCATGTGTGACCACCACGCCGTCGACGTCATCGTCGGCGAGCAGCGTGTTGATACGTTGTGCGAGCGTGGTCCACAGTGACATTTCCATGTCTTTACTGTCGACGCTGGCAATCTGCTCGGGCGCGATGCGCGCCACCGTGGACAAGGCCGGCACCACGGCCAGCAATTGCTCGACGCCGACCACACCGGCCTGGTAGCCTGATGTGTTGGTGGCGTCCGCGGCCGCACCGGCGATCGTGCCGCCGGTCGCCAGCACGGCGATGCGCGGCAGCAGCAGCGTAGCGCCTTCGTCTGAAGGCGTGGCGGAGGAAGAAGTCAAAGTATTCATGGCGGCGATTGTAAGCGATGCGCCGCGCGCCGCCATGCGTGAAAAAACGGATACCCGTTCGTTTCGGAGCTGGATGAGGCCGGCGCTCCGTGCGCCACGCGTTTTCGCGGCGTTTACATCAAGGCCGGCCGCAGCCCGCTTGAAGATCACACTTTTGGCGCCGCAATGAATTCACGCGGCGTCTTGCATGCCCTGCGCCGAACCGTGACGATCCGGCGCATCCCTCAAACCGCTTCGCGCAACTGTGCGGCGATTTCCGCTTCATTCAACTGCGGCGCGAACATTTCGATCAGCCGGTACGCGTACGCGCGCAGGAACGCGCCCTTGCGCAGGCCGACCCGCGTCGTGCTGGCCTCGAACAGATGCTGCGTATCCAGCGCGACCAGTTCCGTGTCGCGCTTCGGATCGTAGGCCATCGCGGCAACCACGCCGATGCCCATGCCGAGTTCGACGTACGTCTTGATCACGTCGGCATCGATGGCGGTCAACACGACGTCAGGCAACGCACCCGCTTTCGCGAACGCCTGGTCGATGTGCGAGCGGCCCGTGAAGTCCTGGTCGTACGTGACGATCGGGAATTCGGCAATCTCGTCGAGCGTCAGATTTTCGCGGCCCACCAGCGGATGCCCCTTCGGCACGACCACGACGTGATGCCACGAATAGCACGGGAACGTGACGATATCGGGGAAGCGGTCGAGCGCTTCCGTCGAAATACCGATGTCCGCTTCGCCGTTGATGATCATCTGCGCAATCTGCTGCGGGCTGCCCTGGCGCAGCGCCAGATGCACCTTCGGGAACACCTCAGTGAATTGCCGAATCACCTTCGGCAGCGCGTAACGCGCCTGCGTGTGAGTCGTCGCCACGACGAGGTGGCCGCTGTCCTGATCGGCATATTGACGCGCGACGCGGCGCAGATTCTCCGCATCGAGCAACATCCGCTCGATCAGCTGATGCACCGCTTTGCCCGGCTCGGTGAGGCCCGTCAGACGCTTGCCGCGACGGATGAAAATATCGACGCCGAGTTCGTCTTCCAGATCCTTGATCTGTTTCGACACACCCGACTGCGACGTGTACAACACGTTCGCCACCTCAGTCAGATTCATGTTCTGACGCACGGCCTCGCGCACAAAGCGCAATTGCTGAAAGTTCATCTGTATGTCTCCGGTTGAGCCAGAGTTGAGTTATTAGAGTTTGATTGAAACGCCGAGTGTTGTTGCGCTGCCGGTGTTGCTGCCTGTATTGATGCTCGTGGCGCCGCCTATTGCGCCGGAAATACGCGCAAGGCGCGGGGCACTGCCGTCACGCCGTCGCCGATCGACAGTTGCAGATCGCGCCACGATTCGCGATCGAGTTCAGCCTCGAGCACGTTACCTTCGCGGCCCGCCAGTTCGACACGCACCGAGCCGCCGAGCGTGACCACGCGCCGCACGTCGACCACAATGCCTTCGCGATGGCCGGACGCTTGCGGATACAACTGCAGATCATGCGGGCGTACATACGCGAACGCTGGCCCGCTGAAACCGGCCGTGATCGCAACCGGCAACGCCGCGCCGTCGACCACGAAGCCGCTTGCATCCACGTTGCCATGCAGCCGGTTCGCCGCGCCGAGAAACTCGTAGACGAATGAGGTTTGCGGATGGTCGTACACGTCCTGCGGACTGCCCACCTGCTCCACGTGCCCGCGATTCAACACGACAATACGGTCGGCCACTTCAAGCGCTTCTTCCTGATCGTGCGTGACAAAGATCGTCGAGATATGCAGATCATCATGCAAACGACGCAGCCAGCTGCGCAACTCCTTGCGCACCTTCGCGTCCAGCGCGCCGAACGGTTCGTCAAGCAGCAGCACTTTCGGTTCGACAGCCAGCGCACGCGCCAACGCAATCCGCTGGCGCTGGCCACCCGACAGTTCCGACGGGTAGCGTTGCGCGAGCCAGTCGAGTTGCACGAGCTTCAGCAGTTCATGCACCTTCTCGCGAATCACCGCTTCCGAAGGCCGTTCCTTGCGCGGCTTCACGCGCAAGCCGAAAGCCACGTTCTCGAACACCGTCATATGACGGAACAGCGCGTAATGCTGGAACACGAAGCCGACTTCACGCTCACGCGCACCGACCGTCGCCACGTCCTGGCCTTGCAGCACGACCTGGCCGGCATCCGCGTATTCGAGGCCCGCGATCACACGCAGCAAGGTGGTCTTGCCACAACCCGAAGGCCCGAGCAGCGCAACCAGTTCGCCCGGGGGAAAGTCGAGCGAAACGTTGTCGAGCGCGACGAAATCGCCGAAGCGCTTTTGCAGGTTACGAACGGTGATACCCATTACAGCTCTCCTTGCTTGAGCGCGTGTTGATGCGATGCATGCGTTGCATTGACGGACTGTGAAGCAGACTGTGAAGCGGACGGCGGCGTGACCGGCCCTGCATACGCCGGCACATCGCGCGCGGCCGACAGTTCCGCCGACATATGGCGCTCGGCGAGCAGCTTCAGGCCGAGCGTGACGAGTGCGAGCAAGGCCAGCACCGACGCCACGGCGAAGGCAGCCGAGAAGTTGTATTCGTTATAGAGAATTTCGACGTGCAGCGGCATCGTGTCGGTCTGGCCGCGAATGTGGCCGGACACCACCGACACCGCGCCGAACTCGCCCATCGCCCGCGCGTTACACAGGATCACGCCGTACAGCAGGCCCCATTTGACGTTCGGCAGCGTAACGCGCCGGAAGATCTGCCAGCCCGACGCGCCGAGCACGTGAGCGGCTTCTTCTTCGTCGTTGCCTTGCGCCTGCATCAGCGGAATCAATTCACGCGCGACGAACGGGAACGTGACGAAGATCGTCGCCAGCACGATGCCCGGCACGGCGAAAATGATCTGCACGTTGTGGTCCTGCAGCCACGGGCCGAACCAGCCTTGCGCGCCGAACATCAGCACGTAGATCAAACCGGAGATCACCGGCGAGACCGAGAACGGCAGATCGATCAACGTGGTCAGCAAGGCCTTGCCACGGAACTCGAACTTGGCGATACACCATGACGCCGCGAGGCCGAACACGAGATTCAGCGGCACGGCGATCGCAGCGGTGATCACGGTGAGCTTGATGGCCGACAACGCATCCGGATCGACCAGCGATTCCAGATAGAAGCCAATGCCCTTGCTCAAGGCCTGATAGAACACGGCGACGAGCGGCACGACGAGGAACAGCGCGAGAAACAGCAACGCGATGCCGGTCAGAATCCAGCGCACAACGGGTGGTTCGGTAACCGGATCGGGCCGGCGCGCGATATTGAGCGGCGCGCGCGGCGCCACGGCGACAGTCGCGGCATCCGCGCCATTCAGAGAGTTGCGGCTCATTGCACACCTCCGCCGACACCGATCGCCGCCACACTCGCGGCGGCAGGCGCCGGGCCTGCGCCACCACGCCCTGTCCGGCGCTGCAGATACCACTGCAGCGTATTGATCAACAACAGCATCAGGAACGACACCACCAGCATCACGACCGCAATCGCGGTGGCGCCAGCGTAATCGTATTGTTCGAGTTTGGTAATGATCAGCAGCGAGGTGATTTCCGATTTCATCGGCACGTTACCGGCAATGAAAATCACCGAGCCGTATTCGCCGAGCGCCCGCGCGAACGCCAGCGCGAAACCCGTGAGCAAAGCCGGAAACACCGCAGGCAACACCACGCGCCGAAACGTCAGCCAACGCGACGCGCCAAGGCACGCAGCCGCCTCTTCCTGTTCGCGCTCGAACTCTTCGAGCACCGGCTGCACGGTCCGCACGACGAACGGCAAACCGATAAAGGTCAGCGCGATCAGCACACCGGCCGGCGTGAAAGCGATCTTGATACCGAGCGGTTCGAGAAACTGTCCGATCCAACCGTTGCCCGCATACACCGCCGCAAGCGAAATACCGGCCACGGAAGTCGGCAAAGCGAACGGCAGATCGACCACCGCGTCGACGATACGCTTGAACGGGAAGGTATAACGCACCAGCACCCACGCGACCAGAAAGCCGAACACCGCGTTGATCAGCGCGCCGCCAAGGGCCGAGAAAAACGTCAGGCGATACGACGCGAGCACGCGCGGCGAGCTGACCGCGCGCACGAACTGAGGCCAGTCGAGCGTCGCGGTCTTGAGAAAGGTCGCCGCAAGCGGAATCAGCACCACGAGGCTCAGATAAGCCACCGTGATGCCGAGTGTCAGGCCAAAACCGGGCAACGCGCTCGGTTTTCGGAAGGTCAACGTCGTCATGCTCAGTACTCTTTCAGGGTTGAGGCCGGCGGCTCTTTTTTCGGCCGACTGGCTGGCCAAAAAGCGCGCCTCGCGGGCGCGCTTTCTGGCGAAGTGTGACTACGCGTTCAACTGCGGCGTCTAACTGCGCATCTCGTCCGGTTGACTACCCGTTACTGCGGCGAGTAGATCGAATCGAACACACCGCCGTCGGCAAAGTGCGTCTTCTGCGCGTTCGCCCAGCCGCCGAACGAATCGTCCACCGTGTACAACTTCAGCTTCGGAAACTTCGACGTCAGCTCGGCCGGCACCTTGTTCGAACGCGGACGGTAGAAGTTCTTCGCGGCGATTTCCTGACCTTCCTCGCTGTACAGGAAGTTCAGATACGCTTCCGCCACCTTGCGTGTGCCGTGCTTGTCGACCACCTTGTCCACCACCGCAACCGGCGGCTCGGCCAGAATGCTCACCGACGGCACGACGATTTCAAACTTCTCCGGACCGAATTCCTTCAGCGAGAGGAACGCCTCGTTTTCCCACGCAATCAGCACGTCGCCGATACCGCGTTGCACGAAGCTGGTGGTCGCGCCACGCGCGCCCGAATCCAGCACGCCGGCATTCTTATAGAGCTTGCCGACGAATTCCTTCGCCTTCTGGTCGTTGCCGCCCGGCTGATGTTCAGCATAGGCCCACGCGGCCAGGTAGTTCCAACGCGCGCCTCCCGAGGTCTTCGGATTCGGCGTGACGATCGACACACCCGGTTTGATCAGATCATCCCAATCCTTGATGTGCTTCGGGTTGCCCTTGCGCACCAGAAACACGATCGTCGACGTGTACGGCGAGGCGTTGTCCGGCAAACGCTTTTGCCAGCCCTTGTCGAGCAGACCCTTGTTGGCCAGCGCGTCGATGTCATAGGCAAGCGCCAGGGTCACGACGTCCGCCTGCAAACCGTCCAGCACCGAGCGTGCTTGCGCACCCGAGCCGCCGTGCGACTGCTTGAAGGTGACCGTCTCGCCCGTTTTCGCCTTCCATTCCTTGCCGAATGCCTGGTTGACGTCCTGGTACAACTCACGTGTCGGGTCGTACGACACGTTCAGCAGCGTCGTGTCGGCTGCATGTGCCGGCGCCGTGACGCCAACCGCGGCGATCGTACCGACTGCGCCGAATGCGAGCGCCGCGATAAGTTTTCTGGTCTTGCCTGCCAGCCCCGTGCCCTGATGGTTCATGCCAACTTTCTCCGCGTTGTAGTCCGCTGAAACAGCGTGTGGTGTTGTTTTGCGTCGCGGTCACGTGCACATGAGCGCCAACTCGAAGGGCAGTCTATCGAAGAGCTTTCATCATTAAAAATAATGTTTCTTCATTCTTTAATACGCAAAAGTGGTAATGACGGCCGGATAAGGCGTTGCGGCACGAAAACGGGTGTTGGAGCGTCTATTTACGACGCTGGAACGCCACCCCAAGCCACGAACTTAAAGTAAAGCTTGAATTGCGCGGAATACTGTATAAAAATACAGGCACCTGTTCATACATACAGTGGCGCCATGACCAAACTCACCGCACGACAGCAGCAGGTTTTCGATCTGATCCGCCGGGCCATCGAACGCACCGGCTTTCCGCCCACCCGCGCGGAGATCGCCGCCGAGCTGGGTTTCAGCTCGGCCAATTCGGCAGAAGAGCATCTGCGCGCCCTCGCCCGCAAGGGCGTGATCGAACTGGCAGCCGGCGCATCGCGCGGCATTCGCCTGCTGGGCGGATCCGAAGATTCGCCGTACCAGTTCACGCTGCCGCACGCCAGCATCATGCAACTGTCGTTGCCGCTGATCGGCCGCGTTGCAGCGGGTAGCCCGATCCTCGCGCAGGAACATATCTCGCAGCACTACGCGTGCGACCCGGCGCTGTTCTCGAGCAAGCCGGACTACCTGCTGAAGGTGCGTGGGCTGTCCATGCGCGACGCAGGCATCTTCGACGGCGACCTGCTCGCGGTGCAGAAGAAAAGCGAAGCCAAAGACGGCCAGATCATCATCGCGCGGCTTGGCGACGACGTGACGGTCAAGCGCTTGAAGCGCCGCCCGAACGGTATCGAGCTGATTGCCGAGAACCCCGATTACGACAACATCTTCGTTGAAACCGGCAGCGCGGAATTTGCGCTCGAGGGCATCGCCGTCGGGCTGATCCGCCCGGGCGAGTTCTAACTGCCCACTTGTACGCCAAACCCAAAGCTGCCCCAACGTTGAATCGCCTGGAGAGACTCATGGAACGCCTTGCCCGCCTGCTGCCTTTTCGCCAGTTCGGTCGTTTGCGTCATCTGCGCAAGCTGGTGCCGTGTTCGCTGATCGAGGCGTCCCCGGCCAGTTCTCCATCGCTATCGCTGTTCGACGCGCCCGTCGGCGTACCGGGCTTGCCGTCCTCGTTGCCGGCTTTTGCTCGCGTGTCGTTGAATTCGGGGCTGAATACGGCTGAACCCGCGCGTCGTGCGCCGGTGCGCGTGTATCACGGACCGTCGCGGCTGATCATGGTCGGCACGGTAGACGCCGTGTGCCGCATGATCGATCGTTGCATCGCAGATGAAGCCAACGTGCACGGCGCGGTGTTCGAGTCATAAGCTGCATTGCGCGCGCACCGCATTCCATTGCGGCTGTACGACGCGCGACACCCGGCGTAAGGTCGTTCATCTAGCCGCGCCCTCTCGGATATCGCATCGCCTGGGATCGTTTTTGCGTGGCCGCGGTCCACGTTAGATCACACCTGATGGAGAGTCCCACTCGATGGCAGTTTCAACACGCACGAAACGCAGCGCCGCCCGGCCACTGATCGTCACCTTGATTGTGATTGTGGTGATTGCCGCGTTGGGGTTCTGTTACGCGTCGCCTTACATGGCGCTGAATACACTCAAACGCGCGGCGGATGCGCGTGATGCACAAACCGTCAATGAATACGTCGATTTTCCCGCGTTGCGCGAGAGCCTGAAGCAGCAGGTCACCGGCCTGTTGACGCGCCGGCTCGACGGCCAAGGCAACGGCAATCCGCTCGCGGCGATTGGCGCGATGATCGGCGTGGCCTTGATCGGCCCGCTGGTCGACGCTTATGCAACACCCGACGGCGTCGCGGCATTGCTGAATGGGATGCCGCCGCGCGGCAACCCGGGTGAGCGCCCTCCTGTTCCGGCTGGCGCCGGAAATCCGCCGGCCGCACCGGCGGCGGCGCCCGAACCGGCGCCCCCTGCTGCGGGCAATAACGGAAACAGCGCCACGCCACCCCAACCGCCGCAAACCACGGCGGGCTACCGCGGCCTTAATGAGTTCGTCGTCAGCTATCAGCATGGTGCTGGTGACGCGCGTTACTCGGCGATCTTGCGGCGCGAAGGTTTGTTCACATGGAAGCTGGCTGCGGTCAATCTGAACGAGTGATCACCCAGCGGTCGCTATCGATTTGAGCGTATGAGCGAATCGCGGTTTGGCCGAAGCGATCGCCGCGAACGCGGCGACTGTTCGGTCACGTGGCTCACTAAGATCATTCAACTCATTCAGCCCGGTTCACGTGCTTTGCCCCGCCTTGTGTCAGGCCGCCGCTGCTTGCTGCTGCTCCTGCGCGGAAGAGCACGCCACCAGAATGCTGCAAGAGACCCGGTCGAGCAGCGGAGTATTGCCCGCGCCCATCCACCATCGTGACAGGCCGGTGCGGCAACGGTGGCCGACCACCACGAGGTCGACATGCAATTCGTTAGCGAGATTGGCGATCTCGTCGATCGGATGGCCAAACGCAAAATGCCCTTGCGCGGTCACACCGCGCTCGGTGAGCCAGTCCACCCCTTCCTGCAGGATGTCGCGTGCTGTTTTTTCGAAGCTGCCGCATGCCACATCGGTCAGCAGGCCCGCGCTTTGCGCAATGCTCGAGCGCATGTCGACCACTGATAGTAAGTGCGTTTCCGCCTTCAGATCCAACGCCAGGTCGGCGCCGCAACGTAACGCTTTGCGGCCTTCGCGCGAGCCGTCGTAGCACAGCAGGATTTTCTGGTAGCTCGCCATGATTTTTCTCCCATCCGCGAGGAACGCGGTCTGAATGAATCATGGTGCGCCGCAATTCAGGTTGCAAGGGATGGAAAACGCTAAGTGCGCCCTAAATAGGTGCGTGCTGGATTTGTGGCGGGTTTGGGCTGGGTTTGGGTCACTCCTGAGCTTTTGCCGCAGCGCAAGAAACGCCACCGGCGCATCCGGTGGCGATCAATTCCTCGCTGCCGATGCCATAGAATGAGCGGCCTTGCCGGCCATTTGCGTCTTTTCCCGGAGCCTCGATCGATCCATGTCTGCAGCCGCCATTGAATTCCATCAGGTTAAAAAAAGCTACGGCGATAAGACGGTCGTCGACGGACTGTCGTTTCATGTCAACGCCGGCGAATGTTTCGGTCTGCTCGGCCCGAATGGCGCGGGCAAGACCACCACGTTGCGCATGCTGCTCGGCATCGCTGCACCGGATGCCGGCACGATCCGCCTGTGCGGCGAGCCGATTCCCGGCCGCGCGCGCGTGGCCCGGGCGCGTGTCGGCGTCGTGCCGCAGTTCGACAATCTCGATCCCGATTTCACGGTCCGCGAAAACCTGCTGGTGTTCGGCCGCTACTTCGGTCTAAGCGCCGCGCAATGCCGCGCGATGGTGCCGTCGCTGCTCGAATTCGCGCGTCTCGAGAGCAAGGCGGATGCACGTGTGAGCGAACTGTCTGGCGGCATGAAGCGGCGCTTGACGCTGGCTCGCGCGCTCGTCAACGACCCCGACGTGCTGATCATGGACGAACCGACCACCGGCCTCGATCCGCAAGCGCGCCACCTGATCTGGGAACGGCTGCGCTCGCTGCTCGCACGCGGCAAGACCATTCTGTTGACCACGCACTTCATGGAAGAAGCCGAACGACTGTGCCACCGCCTGTGCGTGATCGAGGAAGGCCGCAAGATCGCCGAAGGCGCGCCGCGTGCATTGATCGCTTCGGAGATCGGCTGTGATGTGATCGAAATCTTCGGACCCGATCCGGTTGCGTTGCGCGACGAACTGGCGCCGCTTGTCGAGCGCACCGAGATCAGTGGCGAGACGCTCTTCTGCTATGTGAACGACGCGCAACCCGTGCATGCCCGCCTCAAGCAACGCGCCGATCTGCGCTACCTGCATCGCCCGGCGAATCTGGAAGATGTGTTCCTGCGTCTGACTGGGCGCGAGATGCAGGACTGACGCGACTCGACATCGGCTCAGCTCGCAATCCTCTACAGCTATAACGACACGGCAAGAGACACGCAATGGACGCACGCACTTACGAACCACACGGCGAGACACCGCCGAAGCAGGAGACCTTCGCCGCTTTCCCGGCCAACGCCGTCAACTGGATTGCGGTGTGGCGCCGCAACTATCTGGTCTGGCGCAAGCTCGCGATTGCTTCGATGTTCGGCAATCTTGCCGATCCGATGATCTATCTGTTCGGCCTGGGTTTCGGGCTTGGGCTGATGGTCGGGCATGTCGACGGCGTCTCGTACATCGCGTTTCTTGCTGCCGGCACGGTGGCATCGAGCGTGATGATGTCGGCGAGTTTCGAGTCGATGTATTCGGGCTTTTCGCGCATGCACGTGCAGCGCACGTGGGAGGCGATCATGCATACGCCGCTCACGCTCGGCGACATTGTGCTTGGCGAAGTGATGTGGGCGGGCAGCAAGTCGATGCTATCGGGCGCGGCGATCATGCTGGTCGCGGGGGGTCTCGGCTACGCGAGTTTTCCGTCGATGTTGCTGGCGTTGCCGGTGATTGTGCTCACGGGGCTCGCGTTCGCGAGTGTGGCGATGGTGGTGACGGCGCTGGCTCCCTCGTATGACTTTTTTATGTTTTATCAGACGTTGGTGTTGACGCCGATGTTGCTGTTGTCTGGGGTGTTTTTTCCTGTTTCACAGTTGCCTGCTGCGGCGCGGGTAGTGACTGGGCTTTTGCCGTTGGCGCATGCTGTTGATCTGATTCGGCCGGCTATGCTGGAGCGGCCTTTTGATGGTGTGGTTTTGCATGTTGCCGTGCTGGTGGTTTATGCGGTGGGGGGGTTTGTTGTTTCGGCGGTTTTGTTTCGGCGGAGGATGATGAAGTAAGGTTTGGGGCCTGCGGCCGGGTTTTTGCCTGCGCGGCGCTTTTTGTCTGTGTTCTGGCTGTTGTGCCTTTCCTTGATTTGGTAGTGGTCTATTAGCGTTGCCCCTGTGCGGGGCGGCACTTACTTTCTTTGCCGCC